>NZ_SRLW01000239.1:0-15575 GCF_006518215.1 Myxococcus sp. AB025B | reverse complement strand
GGCTTGGGCTCCTCGGGCTCGGGCGGCATCTGGATGCTCTTGCCGCGCTCCTGGGCGATGCGCCGGTACCAGCTGTCCGGGTACTTGGGGTGGTTCACCTTGCCCTGCTCGTCGCGGACGTTGCCGTCGATGTACTTCACGAGCAGCGTCTCGCCGAGCTTCCTCCAGCGCGTGTGGACCTTCTCGCCCTGGCTGAGCGAGTACTCGGTGAGGTAGCGCCGGGCCTCCTCGGGGCTGCGCTTGTAGTGCTCCAGCGCGGTGCGCTCGATGTCGGCCTGGTCCGCGAGGAACTGGCCCTCCAGCGCGCCCTGCTCCTTGTGCACGTCCACGGACATGTCGCTCCAGCGCGCGTAGGCCTGGTTGGACACCCAGTTGAACACCCAGAAGGACGAGTCCCAGGAGAAGCTGCCCCGGCTGGCCACGCCCTGGGCGAAGTTGCGCGGCACCTCGCGGATGCCCGCGTACATGGGCGTGTAGACCGTCATCGACGTGTCATCCACGCCGAACCAGAGCACGCCGCCGATGGGGGCGGGCATGGAGGCGCGCATCTGGGCGACGAAGGAGAAGCCCGTCTGCTGCGTGGAGATGGCGCGCTCGTGCACGTACTTCTTGCCGTCCACCTCCCACGTCATCGGCCGCCACCGGTACGGCAGGGCGTAGGGGCCCGCGCCCACGTCCTTCGTCATGTCGAGCGGCGTGCCGTCGAAGTGGTCGCGCATCAGCGACATCACGTCCTGCACGGACAGCTTCTTGTCGGGCTTCACCCACAGGGGCAGCCGCTTGTTGGGCGCCGAGCCGTCCGCGTACTCCGGGCCGAAGTTCCTCGACGGGGCCGCGCGCCGGAAGATGCTCCACACGCGCGCCTCGGAGAAGCGCTGCCCGCCGAAGTCGAGCGGGTTGTAGGTCTGGGCGAAGCTGAAGTCCTTGTCCGCGCCCTTGAACCAGCCCTTCTCGCGCGCGAAGGAGATGACGTCCTTGGAGAAGAGCACGTTCTCCGGGTCGTTCATCGGGAACTGCTCGATGCGCGCCTGGTTGGCGTGCGCGGTGATGTGGCCCTCGGGCAGCTTGCGCGCCACCCACACGGCGCCCTTCTGGCCCGCGCCCTTGCCAATCATCTCCAGGAGCCACGCCTCCTTGGGGTCGGCGATGGAGAAGGACTCGCCGCTGGACGCGTAGCCGTGCTCGGCCACCAGCGTGGTCATGACCTGGATGGCCTCGCGCGCCGTCTTCGCGCGCTCCAGCGCGATGTAGATGAGCGAGCCGTAGTCGACGATGCCGGCGGGGCCCTCCAGCTCCTTGCGGCCACCGAAGGTGGACTCGCCGATGGACAGCTGGTGCTCGTTCATGTTGCCCACGACGGAGTACGTCACCGGGGCCTCGGGGATGCGCCCCAGGTGCTTGCCGGTGTCCCACTCGATGATGTCGCGCTGGGCCCCCGCGGCGTGGCGGCGGGCGGGCGTGTAGTACAGCTCGCCGTAGAGCTCGTGGGCGTCCGCGGCGTACGTCATCAGGGTGGCGCCGTCCGCCGTGGCCCCCTTGTTGACCAGCATGCTGGTACACGCGAGCACGGGCGGAGCGACCAGCGCGGCCGACACGGGCAGCGCGGTGAGCAGTCGGGGCAGTCGTCGGTTCATGGCGGCGGATGCTCTACCAGCCAGGGCCCGGATACAAACGTCCGTTGCGATGCGCCGGGTCGTCCCCGGGCTTGCCCCCTCACCCAGCAGTCGCCGCCCGGGCCACGAAGGGAGAAAACCCGGGCGGCGACCTTTCCCGAAAGAATGGACTCGTTGCGTCAGTTGTTCGTGGCGACCACCTCCTTTCCGTCCGCCGGCATGAGGACCTGCTCCACCCGCAGGGTGGTGGGGCCGTCGAGCGCGAGGTGGGGCTTGAGCTTGAGGAACTTCTTCTTGCCGAAGCCCTTCACCCGCACGAGCTCCTCCACGCGCTGGAAGCGGCGCTTCTCCCGATGCTGGATGATGCGCTGCGCCGCCTTCTCACCGATGCCCGGGAGCAGGTCGAGCTGTGAGGCCGAGGCCTCGTTGAGGTTCACCACGCCCGTGAACTGGTGGCGTGGCCTGGCCGCCTCCGCTGCGTTGGGCCACCCCACCCAGAGGCCCACGAGCAGCGCCGCCCACACGGCCCTCACGAGTGGCCACCCACGGGCGCGGCGTCCAGGCCCACCTCGCCCGCGTAGCGCCCGCCCATGCCCGGGGTCTCGCGCTTCTCCGCCGCCTCCCGCACGTGCAGCTTGCCGTCCAGGGGCAGCACATCCAGCAGCACGTTGAGCGAGCCGTCCTTGTTCACGAACGCGCTGCCCGCCCTCACCCAGATGCTCCCGCCCTTGCCCTCACGAATGGAGAACACCGCCAGTCGCTTCCCCGCCATCAGCATCATCCACCTCCACACTCGACACCGCGCCACCACGGCGCGGACCGCCTCATTCGTTCGACCGCCTGAGGTCGACTCCGGCATGAGCAGCCGTCGTGCCAGCGCGTGCTCCCTCTGGAGAGGTGGTCGCGCCACCGTGCGTGTGCGCGCGAGCCGTCCCACCGCGAGGACGGGCGACGGGACTCCAGCGGCTTCTCGCGAGGCGAGAGCGTCACGGTGGACGTGGGGATGAACCGTGTCGGGCTCGGGAATGAAATCGCGGGGCGTTTGCTAAGACGCGCCGTGCCGCGTCCCCCGCCGTCTGGAGGTTCCATGAAGGCCGCCGCCGCCGTGCTCGTCCTGTTGCCGTGTCTCGCGCTCTCGCAGGAGCGCGACTTCTCCCAGGTGGAGGTGCGCGCGACGCCGGTGGCGGGCAACGTCCACCTGCTCCAGGGCGCGGGCGGCAACATCGCCGTCTCCGTGGGTCCGGACGGCCAGCTCATGGTGGACACCGAGTTCGCGCCCCTCGCCGACAAGCTGCGCGCGGCCCTCAAGAAGCTCGGCAGGCAGCGGCTGGCCTACGTGGTCAACACGCACGTGCACAGCGACCACACCGGGGGCAACGCCGCCTTCGGACGCGAGGCGACGCTCATCGCCCACGCCGCTGTGCGCGAGCGCATGTCCAAGCCGAGGACCCGCCGCGGCGAGACGCTGCCTCCCGCGCCCGAGCACGCGCGCCCCGTCGTCACCTTCGAGCAGGGCCTGAGCCTCTGGTTCAACGGCGAGGAGGTGCGCCTGACGCACCTGCCCGCGGGCCACACGGACGGCGACAGCGTGGTGCTCTTCGTCGGCAGCAACGTCCTGCACACCGGCGACCTCTTCTTCGCGGACCGCTTCCCCGTCATCGACCTGGAGGCGGGCGGCAATGTGGAGGGCTACGTGCGCAACGCGGAGGCGCTGCTCGCGGGCCTGCCTCCCGGCGTGCGCATCATCCCGGGCCACGGACCGCTCAGCGGCCCCGAGGAGCTGGAGCGCTTCGTCGCCATGCTGCGCGAGACGACAGCGCTCGTGCGGCGCAAGAAGGTGGCGGGCAAGACGCTGGAGCAGGTGAAGGCCGAGGGCCTGCCGGAGAAGTTCAAGGGCTTCGGCGAGGGGCACGTCAAGACGGACCGCTGGCTGGAGACCGTCTACACGGGCCTGGGCGTGGCGGCGCGGGGCGCTCGTCCCTGAGGGGCCCTTCGTCCCCTCGCCGCTGCCTCGCGAGCAGCCCGGCCCGTCAGGCAGGCCCGCGTGGCGCCGGCTGGGGGAGCCAGGCCCGCGCCGAGACTCCTTGGACATTCGATAGGGCCATGTCACACGGGGCATCGGCTGCGTCGTCCTGGGGCTGGAAGGGCACTTCGCCCCCAGAACGAGGAGCCGCACATGAAGCCCAGGATGAATGCCTTCGCGGTCGCGCCCGACGCCCTCAACCTCATGGTGGATTTCAGCAAGAAGGTGGAGGCCCTGGGCCTGGAGCCGAGCCTCCGCGAGCTCGTGAAGATCCGCTCGTCCCAGATCAATGGCTGCGCCTTCTGCATCCACCTGCACACCCGCGCCGCCCGCGCCCAGGGGGAGACCGAGGAGCGCATCTTCCTGCTGAACGGCTGGCGCGAGTCGCCGCTGTACACCGAGCGTGAGCGCGCGGCCCTGGGCTGGACCGAGTCCCTGACGCTCCTGTCCACGACCCACGCTCCGGATGAGGACTACGCCGCGCTCGAACCCCACTTCACCCCGGAAGAAATCGTGAAGCTGACCCTCCTGATTGGCCTCATCAACACCGCGAACCGGCTCGTCCTCGGCTTCCGCATGGTCCACCCGGTGAGCCCGCGCAGTGAAGCCGCCTGACGTGACGCCCGCGGACGCCTTCGACCCGCTCCGCCCCCGGCTGCTCCGCATCGCCTACCGGATGCTGGGCATCGTCGCGGAGGCGGAGGACGTGGTGCAGGAGGCGTATCTGCGCTGGCATCAGACGGACCGCGGGGCCGTGCGGGACGCCGAGGCCGTGCTCGTCCGCACGGTGACGCGCCTGTGCCTGGATGTCCTGAAGTCCGCGCGCGTCCGGCGCGAGGAGTACGTGGGGACCTGGCTGCCGGAGCCCATCATCGAAACAGTGGAGGGCGACGATTTGACGCTGACCTTGATGATGGCCCTGGAGCGCCTGTCACCGCTGGAGCGCGCCGCGTTCCTGTTGCACGACGTGTTCGGCATGGACTTCGAGCAGGTGGCCAAGGCCCTCGACCGCGCTCCCGCGGCGTGCCGCCAGCTCGCCAGCCGGGCGCGAGCGCATGTGCGGGAGGCCCGGCCCCGCTTCCCCGTGACGGAGGCGAAGGGCCATGAGCTGGCACGGGCGTTCCATGCCGCGTCCCAGAGCGGTGACATGCAGGCGCTCCAGACCCTGCTGGCCCAGGACGCCGTCCTGTATGCCGACGGTGGTGGCAAGGCGAAGGCGATTCCCAATCCCGTCTACGGCCAGGAGAAGCTGCTGCGCTTCTTCCAGGGGGTGTGGCGCGCTCCCGCCGTGAGCTCGGCGCAGCTGGTTCACGAGGGCACCATCGACGGCCTGCCCGCGTACGTCACGGTGGATGGGGAGGGGGTGTTGCAGACCACGGCGTTCGGCATCGAGGACGGCCGCATCGTCGCCATCTATGTCATGCGCAATCCCGACAAGCTGAAGGGCATCCGGCACAGGGTGGTGGGCGAGTCGCCGTAGTGGGGCTCTGGCGCACGACGAAGGACGCCGTGAAGCCCTCCGGGCTCCATGAATGAGCTCGCGCCCATCGGTCCCGCCGTCCCGAGGCGCCTTGTGTGAGCCGCTCCGTCCTCGTCGTCCCGGGAGCCACCCCATCGCTCGCCGCCGAGCCCGCGCGCTCGGGGCCGTTCGTCCGTGGGGGCCCATGCAGGCGCCCCCGGCTCCATCACAGCTCGTGGTAGGGCTTCTTCGTGGACAGGGGGTTGGACCGGCTCACGCCCGACAGGTTCCCCACGCTGTTGCTCCGTCGCAGCATGGGGCTGGGCGCGCCCACGTGCTGCGAGAGGTCATCGGGCGCCTGGGGCAGGTCCATCGCCTTGGCCTCCGCAATCACGGTCATGTGGGCCACCCGCAGGTCCATCGCCGCGGTCCGCGGGTTGTCGGGGGGCGCGGGCAGCGCGCCGTCATGCTCGACCAGGTACACCGCCAGCTGGACGGCCCACGCGCCGCAGCTGTCCTGGGCGAGCGCTTCGTTCCCGTCGCGGTCGTCCTGGTAGCGGACGGTGCAGCTCTCCGCCTCGATGCCAGGGAATGGCAGGTTGAGCAGCTGGAGGTCCTCCACCGGCACGTCGTCGGGGCTGAGCGGGTCGATGTAGAGCAGCTTCGCCTTGCGACGTCCCAGGAGGTTCGGCGCCCCGAGCGTGATGTAGAGCAGCGCCCAGTGATTGCGGTGGCGGTGGAGCGGCTGGATGATGATGGTCGTCGCCGTGGTGATGGCCCCATGGACGGCGGTGCTGTACGCGGAGCGGTTCATCTCCCGCCACTGGACGCGGCTGATGCCGGGGAGGACCGCGACGTGCGGGTGGCCCTGGAGGTAGTAGCGCTGGAGGCAGTAGATGTCGTCCTCCTCGTAGTAGGTCCCCTCGTCGTCGAGCTTCGGCAGCTCGCTGGGGTCGCTGAAGTGTCCCAGGGCCTCGTACTCCTTCCGCTTCGACTCCAGGTCCTCGTCCTCCTTCTCCCCGTCCCGCGGCGAGCCCGACTCCTGGCTCCCGGAGACCTGGGACTTCTTCTTGCGAGGCAAGTCGATGACCCGAGGGGAGGGCTCCGCCAGCACCCGCCGCTTCACCTTGCCCAGGTTGTGAGGGCTCAGCAGGGGGAAGTCATGGACGCGGGGCCGGACGGGCACGACGACATCCTGGCTCGGGGGTTGGATGACCCCGAGGGGGCTCCCCAGCGACAGGCTCCCGGGGAGCTTGAGGTTCGGGCGGTCGAAGTCGATGCCCGTGTTGAAGAGGTCCAGGTTGCGCATCAGCAGGCGCTGCTCGAGCATCATCCTGCGGAAGTTCGTCTCCACGGAGGAGAGGACGTTCAGCTCCCGGGCCGTCTTCCCCTCCTTGGACTTGAGCTTGAGCTGGTGCTTGAGCAGCCCATCGAAGAAGGTCTGGACCGACAGGGGGGTGCCACAGACGCGCATGATGCCGTGGACGAGGTCTCCTCCCGTCGGGTGCTTGCTCGCGCTCTCGACCAGGATCAGCAACCCGCCTGCTCGCGACGTCTTCGACGTGGCCAGGAAGCCCTGGAAGAAGGCCAGGTACTCGGCCCGCTCCAGGGTGGTGTTGTTGGTCGTGTCGATGATGATGGCCCCGAGCTCTCGCGCGGACACGAAGGGCTTGTTGTCGATGTTGATGGGATTGGGCGCGCCGTCGAAGACCAGGACGCGGGTGCCGACCTTGCTGTCCAGTGACGCGTAGAGCTCGTCATGGTCGAGCTCGAAATAGGGCGCCCAGGACAGGATGGGCAGGGGCTCGCCCTGGGAGTCCAGCCTGGCGCCGCCCTTCGAGGAGAACAGCCAGTTCGAATACAGCATCCCGAACATCGTCGCCGACCGCAGCGCGGCCATGCCCGACACCAGCGAGGCCTTCTTGAGGACGAGCCTGTCGTTCACCTCGACCGGCGTGTCTCCGTCTCCCTGGGTGGGCTTCCTCGACGGCAGCAGGTCCGAGTCGTCATCCTCGTACTCGGACTCCGACCCGTAGCCTGAGTCATCGGGCTCGGGCTTGCGCTTCTTCTTGGGACCCTGGACGCGGGGGAGGACGCCCGCGAGGGTGTAGGAGACCTGGTTGTTCTCGAAGGCCCAGGAGCACGCCACCCCGCTGCCGTTGAAGTTGCCGATGAGCTCCGCGTAGTTCGCCGCCGTGGCCTTGGGGGAGTTGTTCGTCAGGGCGTGCAAGGCCGACATCAGGCGGTCGAGCGCGGCGAGCTGGTCATCCCCATAGCCCTCCAGGGACGTGATGAGCTTGATGACCGGCGGCACCTTCGAGGGCACCACCTTGGGCATCACCTTGAGCATCGCGGTGATGAACTCGCCGGTGAAGTCGAGCGCCTCGATGATGGCCTCGGCCCCGGCGCCAGGAGGCAAGAGCCCCGGGTCCAGCCGGATGCCGTTGGGGATGTCCGCGAGCGTGGGGAAGACCGAGCCGAAGCCCTCGCGTGAGACGACCTCGATGCCAATGCCGCGGGCGCGTAGCGCGCGCGTGAGCCTGGCCCCGAAGACGCACTGGATGATTCGCCACTGGCCCTGGTTGTTCAGCTTCGAGGGGAAGGCCTGCGCCTCGTTTCCGAGGATGCACAGCATCGGATAGCCGTGAATCTGCCAGCCCGGGCCTCGCTCCATCTCGAGCCGCGTGCCCCCCTCGACGTGGAAGCTCTTGCCCTTCCGCACGAAGCCGGCGAGCACCGCCTGGCACACCGCCCGCTTGGACAGGATGGCGATGTCGCTGAGCGGCACGGCCAGCCCAGCGCAACCCTCCTCGAACAGGGAGAGCAGCGCGTACATGCCGCCCTCGTTGCTGAGCGGCTGACGTCCGCCTCCCTTCGACGAGGTGTCGAGCGGCTTGCCCCGGCCCAGCACGAAGCCCGGGCTGTACGAGCGGGGATAGGACCGCGTCCCCAGGTTCGCGCCCATCGAGAACCTCGTGAAGGGCACCATCGAGTTCGCGGACGCGAGCATGACCTGGTGCAGCCACTCGAGGTCGTAGGTGATGCGGACGCTGCCCGCTTCTTGAGCTGCCTCGACTTGCCACACCATCGACCGGCTCCTTGGTTCCCCATCGGACGAGCCCGGGTGCGCATCGGGGGACGCGCGGCGTCCGGCGGGACCTGGCCGGAGGTTCTGCATGCGTCGCGCCAGGGTGGACTTCACTCGGAAGGACGCGGGGATGTGGCCCCTGGCTCACCGTGCCGGGGGGGCGTGCGTCGCGCCTGGACGCAGGTTCGTCCTGGGCAGACGCGGCTTCAACCCATCCGGGCTCCATGAAAGAGTGCCCGCACCGTCCCGTCGTCCCGAGGTGCCTTGCGTGAACCGCTCTGTCCTCGCCGCCCTGGTCGTCCTGGGAACCACCCCGTCGCTCGCCGCGGCGCCCGCGCCCGTCTCCGCCAAGGCCCGCGCCATCCACGAGTCGGCGCTCATCATCGACACCCACGTGGACACGCCCCTGCGCATGCTCAACGAGGGCTTCGACGTGGGCTCCAAGCCGCCCAATGGCCAGGGGCACCTGGACCTGACGCGCGCGCGGGAGGGCAACCTGGGCGCGGCCTTCTTCTCCATCTGGGTGGAGCCCAAGGAGTACGCCGGCCGCTACACCCACCAGGCGCTGCGCATCATCGACTCGGTGCACAACGCGGTGGAGCAGCACCCCGACCAGATGGTGCTCGCGCTGTCGTCCAAGGACATCGTCGCCGCGCGCTCCGGCAAGCAGAAGAGGCTGGCCACGCTGCTGGGCGTCGAGGGCGGCCACGCCATCCAGAATGACCTGGGCGTGCTGCGCGACTTCTACCGCCTGGGCGTGCGCTACATGACGCTCACCTGGTCCAACACGAACGAGTGGGCCGACTCGTCCGGCGACCTCACCGACACCACCGTGAAGCACCACGACGGCCTCACCGACTTCGGCCGCGACGTGGTGCGGGAGATGAACCGGCTGGGCATGCTCGTGGACGTCTCGCACGTGTCCGACAAGACCTTCTTCGACACGCTGAAGGTGACGCGCGCGCCGGTGATTGCCTCGCACTCGTCCGCTCGCGCGCTCACGGACCACCCGCGCAACATGACGGACGAGATGCTCAAGGCCGTCGCCGCCAACCGCGGCGTCGTCATGGTGAACTTCTTCTCCGCCTTCGTCGACGACGACTACCGCAAGGCCTACGCCGCCATGTCGGCGGAGCGCGCCGCCGCCCTGGCCGCGGTGGAGGCGAAGCACCAGGACTCAGACTCCGTCACGCGCTTTCGCGCCCAGTCCCAGGCCGGCTGGGAGTGGGCCGCCAAGGTGCCGCGTCCTCCGCTCAAGGCCGTCATCGACCACATCGACCACATCGCGAAGGTGGCCGGCGTGGACCACGTGGGCCTGGGCTCGGACTTCGACGGCATCAACTCCGCGCCCGAGGGACTCGACTCGGTCGCGGACCTGCCGCGAATCACCGAGGCGCTGCTCGCCCGGGGCTACACGCGGGAGCAGCTGCACAAGATCCTGGGCGGCAACCTCCTACGGGTCTTCCGCGATGCGGAGGCCGTCAGCCGCGAGCTGCGCTCACCCCCCAGCGTCCGGCGCTGATTCCAGGCCCCGCGAGGGCAGGCGGCGGCACGAGGGAACGTGACGCCTGTCCGCCCGGGATTGCAGGCGCAACGCGTCTTTTCCGATGCACCTGCTGTGCAGCGGGTCCGGGGAACCCGGGGGCTTCCTTCGGCCACACGCGAAAGCTAGCCTCCGTGTTCATGGCATCGGGCGTCGTGTTGATTCGGCTGGGGCTCGTCGCCGCCCTGTGCCTGGGCGTGGAGGCTCGCGCGGAGGACGGCGGCGGCGCATGGCTGGCCGTGGCGCGCATCGCCTCCGCGGAGGACGGCGCCCTGCTCGAGCGCGTGCGCGGACAGAGCAGTGACCTGCCCGTGGAGCTGCGCGCCATGCCGGGACCTTCGCTGGAGGGCCCGCCCCAGGCCCAGTGGCGCTCCGCCGTCGCGCTCGCGGACGCGCACCAGGCCCGCGCCGTGCTCTGGTTCCAGCGCTCCGGCTCCGAGCTGCGCGTCCACTTCGCCGAGCCCGGCAGCCGGCACCTCTTCGTCCGCACCGCGAAGCTGGAGGGACAACCCGGCGCGCTCGAGTGGTCCGCGGGCGCCGAGGCCGTGGCGCTCGTGGTGCGCTCCGCCCTGCGCGCGGTGGAGGCGGGCACGCCCCTGGGCGAGGTGGTGGAGGCCGCCGCGCCCCCCGTGCCCGTGCTCGAACCCGAGCCCGGCCCCGTCGTCGTGCCCCCGGAGCTGTGGACCTATCCGCCGGCCTCGAAGGACGCGCGCTCCCTGCGGTGGCAGGTGATGGTGGGCGGACTCGCCGCGCTGGATGGGTACACGGACTCCGGCCAGCAGGGGTTCCTGATTGGCTCCGGGTGGGAGTTCCCCTCGGCGCGGCTGCGGCTGCTGCTCTCGCTGAGCCTGGCGCGCATGCTCCCGGATGGGCGCACCGACGTGAAGCTGGAGCAGTACTCGGGCGGGCTGTGGCTGGACTTCCCGCTGCTGGAGACGGGCACCCTGCGCTGGGGCCTGGGCGCGGGGGCGGGCCTGCTGCTCTTCGGCCGCAGCACGGAGTCGTACTTCCCGGGCATCCAGGCCGCCAAGCCGCGCTTCATCCCCGCGCTGCTGGTGGGGCCCGACACGTCCCTGCGGTGGAGCTTCTCGCGGCTGCTCGCCGTGGAGCTGTCCGTGGCCGCCGACGCGGCGGTGGGGCGGCCGGAGCTGGGTTACTCCGAGAACGGAAACTTCGTGCCGCGCAATCAGGGCTGGGCCATCCGGCCCAGGGCGTCCCTGGCGCTGGTGCTGCTGCCATGAGCGGTGATGACCCGTTTTCGCCTCGGCCTCCCTCCATGGGGTCGATGACGAGCACGGGTCCGGAAGCCATCGGCAGGGCAAGACCTGGAGTGGACCCGCGCATCCAGGCGGCCATCCAGGGGCGCAAGGAGGCCGCCGAGTCCCTGCTGCTGGAGCTCCTGCCCCGGGTGCGCAACCTGGTGCGCTACCTGGTGCACGGCGACGGGGACGTGGAGGACATCGCCCAGGAGGCGCTCATCGCGCTGCTCCGGGGGCTGCCCTCGTACCGGGGAGAGGGGCCGTTCCACTCGTGGGCGGACCGGGTGGTCGCGAGGACCACCTTCGCGTGGCTCCGGCGCGCCCGGGGCACCGAGGCGCGCAGGGGCGAGGAGCCGACCGAGTTGATGGCGGTGCCGTCCGAGGACGCGCCGCCGGACGAGTACGTCCACCGCCGTCGCATGGTGATGTTGCTGGACCGTATCCCCGACGAGCAGCGGCATGCGATGGTGCTGCACCATGTGCTCGGCATGAGCGTGCCGGAGGTGTCGGACGAGCTGGGGATTCCCTTCGAGACGATTCGCAGCCGCCTGCGGCTGGGGCGCACGGCGCTGCGCGCGCTGGCCACGGAGGCGGGTGGCGCTCCGGAGGGAGGTGCGGCATGAGTCGGCTCGTGGATGAGGACGGGCCGGACGCGCTGCTCGCGCCGTTGGATGACGGCTCCGGCCCCGCGCGCCGGCTGTCGCGGCAGAAGTCCGCCGCGCTGGTGCAGGCCGCGCTCCTGGCCGCGATGGACGCGCCGTCGCCGCCCCCGCGTCGGCGACACCGGCCGCACTGGTGGATGGGCGGGGCCCTGCTCGTGGTCGGCGCCGCGGCGGTCGCGACCTGGCAGCTCTGGCGTCGCCAGGAGCCTCCTGCTCCGGAGGACACCGCGGTCATCGCTCCCTCCGCGCCGATGATGTCCCGCGCCGAGCCCGTCGTGCCCGTGCCCGAGGTGCTCGCGCCGGAGCCGCGCGTGCCGTCGCTGCCCGGTGAGGTCGCGCGAGAGCGGTCCGTGCCTCCAGGGCCGGAGGGGGTGGCTCCGGAGGTGCCCGATGCGGTCGCTCTGGAGCCCATCGCTCCGGTGAAGCCCCGGATGAGCGCGCCGTCCGCCGCGCCCGCGCCGGAGGACCTGCTGCGCCGGGCCAACGCGCATCGGGCCACCGGGCAGTGGAAGGCGGCCGAGGCGCTCTACCTGCGCGTCATCCGGGCCGAGCCCCAGGGCATGTCCGCGTACGTCGCGCGCGTGGCCTCGGGCGCGTTGAGGTTGGAGCACCTGGGCGATGCGCGCGGGGCGCTGCGCCAGTACCAGGAGGCCCTGAAGGGCTGGCCCGGGGGCTTGTTGGAAGAAGAGGCGAGCCACGGTGTCACCGAGGCGCTGCGCGCGCTGGGGGACCGGGACGGCGAGGTGCGCGCGTTGGAGGACTTCCTCGCGCGTCACCCCGATTCGCCCCATGCCGTGGCGGCCCGGAAGCGGCTGAAGGAGGTCTCAGGTCGATGAGTCGCGCCAACGTGACGAAGGTCCTCTGCGTGCTGGGGCTGGTGGGCGCCTGGAGCGCGTGCGAGGTGAAGGACCCGGTGGCCTTCATCGAGACGCCTCGCAACGACGCGGGGCCGGTGGCCTCGTCGGACGGCGGGCCGACGACGGGCGAGGGCGAGGAGCCCGCCGATGACCACACCGCCTTCTGCGCGTCCACGGGGCCGCTGCTCCTGGTGGGCGACAGCCTCACGGGCGCGAAGGTGTGCAGCGGGCACCTGGCCGAGCGGGCCTTCCGCTACGCGCTGTGCTCGTGCGAGCGGCTGGCCTTCAGCGCGTCGCTCACCACGGATGCGTTCAAGAGCTCGCTGGGCAAGTACGTGCCGGGCGGCAAGGGCGGCGCGGTGGCGACGAACGGCGGCGTCGCGGCCAACGACACGCTGACGATTGGCGGCGGGCTGAGCGCGGGCGGCGCGGACGGCATCCTGCTGGGGCGCGGCCTGTCGGTGGGCGGCGGGCTGTACAGCGGCGGTCCGCTCAGCGGCAACGTGTCCGCTCAGGTGACGGGGGACGCGTGGGTGCGCGGCGACGTGGGGCTCGCGTCGCTGAGCGTGGCGGGCAAGCTGGCGGTGCCCGCGGAGCGCAGCATGTCCGGCACGGTGACGGCCGCCGAGGTGCTGCGCGAGCCGGTGGACTCGGTGTCGCCGTGCGCGTGCGGGGACACCGCGTCGGTGGTGGACATCCAGGGCCTCATCGCCAACCACGCCCGCGAGAACCACAACGACGTCATCGACCTGGAGCCCACGGCGCTGCAGGGCTTCACCGGCGAGCGCACGCTGGAGCTGCCGTGCGGGCGCTTCTTCCTGACGGGCATCGAGGGCCAGGGCCGGCTGAACCTCGTGGTGCGCGAGCGCACCGCGCTCTTCGTGCGGGACAGCGTCGTCATCGGCGAGCGGCTCTCGGTGGAGGTGGTGCCGCCGGGGGAGCTGGACTTGTTCGTGGGCGGCGACATGACGGTGGCCGGACAGCTCCTGCTGGGGTCCGTGGACGCGCCGGCGAAGGTGCGCGTGTACGCCGCGGGGACGGGGACGCTGGGCATCTCCGCGGGCAGCGTGCTCGCGGGAAACCTCTACGCGCCCGGCGCCACGCTGACGCTCAGCGGCAACGCGGAGGTGTTCGGCTCCGTCTTCGTGCGCCACATCGAGTCGTCCGGCACGCTGGCGCTGCACTACGACTCCGACATCCTCTCGCTGGCGAGCGCCTGCGGGACCGTGGAGTGACGCAAAGGGGGGGTGGACAGGGCGAGGAGGCGTGCACAGGTTTGCGTGCACACCTTCCCGGCCTGGAGGGCTCGTCGTGCTCCACCGTCTGTCCGCGCTGATGTCCCGGCTCCAGGAGGACCGCGAAGCCCTGCTGCGGGAGGTCGGGTGGCCCGTTCTGGTGTGGGACTCCATGCCGAGCCGTCCGCGCTCCGTGGCGCAGGTGGAGCCGCCGACGCTGAAGGTGCCGATTCCCTCGCGGGTCATGGAGCCCGTGGTGTTCGAGCTGTGTCCGCGCTTCCCCGGGCGCGGCCCCGAGGTGATGGTGGGCCGCAGCCCCGAGTGCGACATCGTCCTGCCGGAGCCCACCGTGTCGCGGCAGCACGCGCGCTTCCGTCCGGAACCGCACACCGAGGTGTGGAGCGTGACGGACCTGGAGAGCCACGGCGGCACCTTCGTGGAGGGGGTGCTGATTGTGCCGGGGCGCTCGACGCCGCTGTTCAGCCAGGCGTCGCTGCGACTGGGCAGCGCACAGGTGGTGTTCCTGCAGGCGAGCGCCTTCGAGTCCTACGCGCGCGCGTGCGACGTGTCGTCCCGGGTGCGCTTGACGCGCTGGTAGTCAGCTCCTAGAAGGGGTGCGCCCTTGGGTGCCCATGTCGGGCTTTCAAGAGGGAAGCCGGTGCGATTCCGGCGCGGTCCCGCCACTGTGAATGGGCAGCCCTGAGGTCAGGGCCGGGGACTTCGGTTGTCGCCACTCCGGCGGTGTCCAGGCGGACGCTCCGGGGGAAGGCGGAAGCCCCCTTCCAGCCAGACGCGTCGTGCGCCTGGAGCTGGAGTCCATCAGCCAGGAGACCTGCCCGAGGGTGCGGACGTGTCGCGTGGCGGCACGTGCGGACGGCCTTCTCTCTTCGATGGAGAGAGCGGAAGGCGGAGCATGCGGCGCACCTTCCTCGCCGGGCACCTGGTGTGTCTGGCGCTCAGCCTGCCTTCCGGAGCGCGCGCGCAGGCGACGGACGACGTCGTCGTGCCCGCGACGGTGGTGCGAGGCAAGGCGCCGCCGCCTCCCGACGCCCCCGAGCGCCGCGACCCCACGGGCGCCATCACCGTCATCGACGCGAGCGAGCATGCGGGCGAGGCGCGGGACACGGCGGAGCTGCTCGTGGGCTCGGTGGGGCTGGCGGTGCAGGACTCGGGTGGCTACGGGCAGAGCAAGAGCCTGGTGGTGCGCGGCGCCGCGTCGAACGGGGTGCTGGTGTTCCTGGATGGAATCCCGCTCAACGGCGCGGGCGGCATGGCGGACCTGTCGCAGGTGCCGGCCGCATTGGTGGAGCGACTGGAGGTGCTGCGCGGGGGCGCGGGGGCTCGCTATGGCTCGGGAGGGCTCGGCGGCGCGGTGAACATCGTCACGCGCGCGCCGTCGTCGCACGTGCGGGCCAGTGGAGAGGTGGTCTACGGGAGCTGGAACACGGCGCTGGGGCACGTGGCCATCACCGGGCCTCTGTTGGACGGGAACGCGCTGGTGCTGCTGCACGCGGGGCGCTCGGATGGGGACTTCGCGTACGAGCTGGATGAGCTGCCCGCGGTGCCGGACAACCCCGTCACGGCGGAGGCGCGCGCGCGCAACGACGCGAAGGGGGGAGGCGTGCTGCTGCGGTATCGGCGGCGGCTCCCGGGTGGCTCGCGGCTGGATGTGCTGTCCGAGCTGTCGCTGGAGGACCGCGCGATTCCGGGCACGGTACAGAACCCCCAGTCCGCGGGGCGACAGGACCTGGACCGGCTGTCATTGGGCGTGAGGTGGTCGGGGACGCAGGCGAGTGCGAGGGGCTTCTTCCGTCGCGATGGCCTGGAGGTGACGGG
>NZ_SRLW01000238.1:0-15721 GCF_006518215.1 Myxococcus sp. AB025B | reverse complement strand
GTCAAGTTCGTGGGTGGGGTCCGGCCCCACCCACGAACTTGACGGTGGATTCAGGCCGTCCCTAGGCTTTCCTCCTTTTGGGTGCTCGGGGAAGGAAGAGGGTTGAGCGATAACCGAAAGTCCGCGCGGGTGCCGACCTTGCTTCGCTGTTGGTGCGAGACCGACAATGTCACCCTGTACGCGCGCATCACCAACCTGAGCGAGGGCGGCCTGTTCCTGCGGACGGCCACGCCGCTGAAGCGAGGAGCGAAGGCGGTGCTCCGGCTGACCCCGGGGGATGATCCCGAGGTGCAGACCGCGGCCACGGTGGTATGGCTGCGGGAGGAGGAGGACCGGGCCTATCCGCCGGGGATGGGGTTGCGGTTCGAGTCGCTGGACGCGGAAACCCTGGGGCGGCTCCGGCGGATTATCTCCCAGCAGCAGAAGAACCCCGTGAAGGCGGTCTGGGCCGGCTGAAGCGCCGGGCTCCCACCAGCCGAGGCATCCATGCGCATCGCCGTCATCTCCGACATCCACTCCAACATCGAGGCGCTCACCGAGGTGCTGCGGGTCTGCGAGCAGCAGAAGGTGGACCGCATCGTCTCCCTGGGTGACATCGTCGGGTACGGCGCGTCGCCGAATCCCTGCTGTGAGCTGGTGCGCTCGGTGGCGGAGGTGACGCTCCTGGGCAACCACGACGCCGCGGTGGCGGGGCGGATGGACTACTCGTACTACTACGACGCCGCCCGGCACGCGCTGGACTGGTCCGCCAACGTCCTCACGGACGAGAACATGGCGTGGCTGCGCAGCCTGCCGTACACGTACCGCATCGGTGAGGTGGGCTTCTGCCACGGCTCGCCCATCGACCCGAAGGCGTACGAGTACATCTTCGCGCTCGAGCAGGCGCGGGAGCTGACGCCGTACGTGGAGGAGCTGCCCGAGGTGACGTTCATCGGGCACAGCCACCTGTGCCGCGCGTTCGCCATCGGCAACGGCGAGGTGAACGACGTGGTGGCCCAGAAGTTCGGCATCCGCCGGGGCTACAAGTACATCATCTCCGTGGGCAGCGTGGGCCAGCCGCGCGACTACGACAACCGGGCCTGCTTCGTCATCTGCGACACGGACGCTCGCACGGTGGAGTACCTGCGGGTGGAGTACGACATCGAGACGGCGGCGCAGAAGATCTTCGACGCGGACCTGGCGCTCAACTTCGGCAAGCGACTGTTCCTCGGGGTTTGACGCGCCGCCTTCGGAAAACTGTGCACGGGCCGGGGGACATGAAATAAACCGGGTCCGTGCGCCCCCAGGTCCTCCGAGTGTCCCTCCGGCCCTTCGCGGCCCTGCTGTCCTCCCTGTTGCTGCTGCTGTCGGCCTGCCGCCGCGAGCCGCAACCGTCGTCGCCGGAGTACCAGCAGGCCACGCGCCAGTTCCGCGAGCTGTACGCGCAGAAGCTGGATGAGGCCTATCTGGACCCGAAGATGGGCCCCATCGAGGCGCAGCTCCAGCGCGTGCCGCAGGACAGCCTGGATGCCCCTTCCGCGCAGGAGCTGCTCCAGCGCATCCAGCGCGAGCGCACGCGCATGCAGGCGGAGGTCGCCGCGCGGCAGAAGGCCGTGGCCAGCGCCCGCGAGATTCCGCCCGGCGCGCCCTCCACCACGCTCGCGCTCCCGCCCCCGCCTCCTCCCGCGGAGCCCGTCGACGCGGGGCCCCCGGACGCGGGCCCCATCAACGGCCCCCAGGTCGGCTCTCCAGCGAGCGAGCTGGTGGCCGGCTTCCGCGGCTGCTTCAAGCGCGGCACGCCCATCGACGTGGAGGGGCGGGGCATCCGGGACGCGTGGGAGATGACCGACAGCACGGCCTGCCGCCTGGAGTACCCGGGCCACGTGGGCACGGTGCTGCTGACCGAACAAGGTCGGGTCCTGATGTTGTTGCCCAAGAGCTCCGTGACGACGGTGACGCGGACGCTGGATGCCGGGACGACGCCCCCCGCGGCGACGGACGCCGGCCGTTAATCAAAGACGCCCCATGAACGACCAGACCTTCATGAAGTTGATGCGCCTGTTGCCCAAGTCGGCCCTGTCGACGGTGGTGGGCATGGCCACTCGAGCCCCGCTGCCCGCGCCCGTGCACCAGGCGGCCATGCGCGCGTTCGCCCGCTCCTACAACGTGGACATGGCGGAGGCCGAGCACCCCATCGAGCACTACCCGACGTTCGCCCAGTTCTTCACGCGCGGCCTGAAGACGGGCCTGCGTCCCATCGACGCGGACGCGAAGTCCGTGGTGTCGCCGGTGGACGGGCGTGTGTCGCAGGTGGGCTACTCCGACCTGGGGCGGTGCCTGCAGGCCAAGGGCATCGAGTACACGGTGGACGAGCTCTTGGGTGACGCCGAGGCGGCGAAGCCCTTCCACGGGGGCGCCTGGACGACCATCTACCTGTCGCCCAGGGACTATCACCGCATCCACTCGCCGCTGGCGGGCACCATCACCGGCTACGCGTACATCCCCGGTGAGTTCTGGCCGGTGAACCCGGCGTCGGTGCTCAACAAGCAGTCCCTGTTCTGCGTCAACGAGCGGCTGGTGACGTACCTGGAGACGGCCGCGGGCAAGTGCGCCGTGGTGAAGGTGGGCGCCACCTGCGTGTCGCGCATCAAGGCGGCGTACGACGACGTCACCACGCACACGGGCCAGCCGGGCAAGGTGCACCGGTATCAAGAGGGCTACAAGGTGGAGAAGGGCGGCGAGCTGGGCCGCTTCGAGATGGGCTCCACCGTCATCCTGCTGTTCGAGCCGGGCCGCGTGAAGTGGGACCCGGTGCTGCAGGAGGACGCGGTGCTGCGGCTGGGTCAGCGCATCGGAGTAGTGCCGTGAGCCAGACGCTCGCCGCCGTCAAGGGCATGAATGATCTCCTGCCAGGGGAGATTGAAATCTGGCAGCACGTGGAGGGGCTGGCCCGGGAGCTGTTCGGGCGCTTCGGCTACGGGGAGATCCGCACGCCCATGGTGGAGGACACCGCGCTGTTCGTGCGCAGCGTGGGCGAGGAGACGGACATCGTCGGCAAGGAGATGTACACCTTCGACGACAAGGGTGGCCGCAGCCTGTCCTTGCGTCCCGAGGGCACGGCGCCCGCGGCGCGTGCGTACATCGAGCACTCCATCCTGAACCAGGAGCCGCTGACGCGCTGGTTCTACACGGGGCCGATGTTCCGGTACGAGCGGATGAAGACGGGCCGCTACCGGCAGTTCTATCAAGTCGGCGCGGAGGCCTACGGCTCGAAGGAGCCGGCCCAGGACGTCGAGGTGATGGACATGGTGGCCCAGTTCCTCCAGGCGCTGGGGCTCCAGGACATCGCGCTCAACCTCAACTCGCTCGGCGACGAGGCCTGTCGGCCCGCGTACCACGCGAAGCTGGTGGAGTACCTCAAGGCGCACATCGACGAGCTGTGCGGCGACTGTCACCGCCGCATGGAGACGAACCCGCTGCGCGTGCTCGACTGCAAGAACCCCAAGTGCCAGGAGGTCGCGGGCAAGGGGCCCAACGTGCTCGAGTTCCTGTGCGAGCCGTGCAAGGCGCACTTCGACGACGTGCAGCGCAAGCTGACGGCGCTGGACATCAAGTACGTCGTCAACCCGCGCATGGTGCGCGGCCTGGACTACTACACGCGCACCGTCTTCGAGTTCATCGCCTCGCACCCGGCGCTCGGCACCGCGAGCACGGTGGGCGGCGGTGGCCGCTACGACAAGCTGGTGAAGAGCCTGGGCGGTCCGGATGTTCCCGCCGTGGGCTTCGCGTGTGGTCTGGACCGGCTGGTGCTGCTCTTGAAGGAGGGCACCCGGAAGTTCGGCGCGTCGCCGGACCTGTTCATCGCGGTGGCGGATCCGGGCTCGCAGGACACGGCCTTCACCCTGGCCAGCAAGCTGCGGCGCGAGGGCCTGCGCGTCGACTTCGATACCCGGGGCGGCAGCCTCAAGAGCCAGATGAAGCGCTCCGACAAGAGCGGGGCCCGCTTCACGCTGGTGCTCGGGGAGCTGGAGCGCACCTCGGGCGAGGCGAAGCTCAAGCGGATGGCGGATGGTTCGTTGATCCCCGTGAGCCTGAGCGGCCTCGCCGCCGCGGTGCGCGAGCATTCGGCGACCGAGGTGGCGCAGCGCGGCAACGGGACCTGATGTATCAATCAGGGATTGTGTTGAGTCCCTGACATTGCCATGAATCCCGGAGGTGGTCTGTAACCTCCGGGAAATTCAGGGAGAACTCCGGGCGACTCAGTCGCGTGACCTTGGCTGGTGCGGTAGACTTCCGCCGTCAATGTCGAGTGAGTCCCCCAGCTCCGCTCCGTCCCAGGCCTTGCGCTGGATTCCCGTTCGGGGAGACAGCATGTGGCCGTCGTTGCGGGATGGAGACGTGGCGGGTGTCGAGCCGCTGTCTCGCGAGCCCCGCCCTGGTGAGGTCGTGCTGGCGCGGTTCGACGATGCGCTGGTGCTCCATCGGGTGTGCGCGGTGCGCGAGGGTGTGTTGTCGCTGCGCGGGGACAACGCGGCGGGAGAGGACCCTCCCATCGCCGCGTCGCGGATCCTCGGGTGCGTGGCGCGCGTGCGCAGGAGGGGCGTGGAGCTGGACTCGGCGTGGGATGGTGGGCCGTCGCGCCTGGGACGGCTGCGCGCGGTGGTGCGCGGGCGGGTGGCGCGGTGGCTGGGGCGGCGCTCATGAGCGGCGACTTCGGAGGGGACAGTCATCCCCGGCGTCGCGCGGGGGCGGAGGGGCAGCGCTTCGGCGCGGACTTCCTGCTGCTGGACGCGGAGGGCCGCACGCTGCGGGGCCTCAACGCGACGGCGGTGCGAATCTGGGAGCTCAGCGACGGGACGCGCTCGGCGCGCTCGGTGGCCGAGGTGGTGGCTCGTGAGTTCTCCATGGACGTGGGCGCGGTGCTCGCGGACACGCTGCGATTTCTGACGGAACTGGCCCGCTTGGGCCTCATTGAAGAGCTTCAGGAGGTGCGGTGATGCGAGCGCGCATTGCGGGCTTCTCGGCGGCGGCGCTGCTGCTGGCGGCCTGTACGGAGGGCGGCGTGGCGCCCAAGGTGTCGGACTGGACGGACGCGCCTTCCCGGGAGGTGCCGCCGGTGTCCCCGACGGACGTGCTGGGCGAGGAGGACGTGGCGGCCCGGCCTCCCGCGGCGGAGGTGCCCGTCGTCGGCGAGCCGATGCCCGCGCCCCTCACGGGGCACGCCGAGGTGGTGGAGTCCGGCTCGCGAGGCCTGTCCGACGTGTCCCAGGTGGACGTGGACCTGACGCTCACGGGCGTGCGCGGCAAGGGCACGGTGGAGGTGGAGTTCGTGTCGCCCGCCGGCCACCCGTATGAGCGACGGACGAGCGTGGTGGTGGCGAAGCCGGACATGACGCGGACCTTGCGCTTCTCGCTGCCCGTGGCCGGGACGACGGTGGCCACCTCCGCCATGAGCGGCACCTGGCAGGTGCGCTTCCTCTTCGACGGGGCGCCGCTGACCACGGCCGCCTTCACCCTGGAGCCGTGACGTGAGCCCCGCCCCCCTGAAGTCCGTCAACGCCCGCATCGCCGCGCTCGTCGCCGCGCTCGTGCTGCCCTCGGCCGCGCTGGCGCAGAGCACCACGCGCGCCGCCGTCTTCACCACGCTCCCTGGACCCGGGGAGACGGTGGCCACCGTGGTGATGGACGAGGTGTCCGAGCTGCGCGTCCGGGTGCGCAACAACACGCGCGCCAACTCGCCGCAGTTCCGTCCCATCAACCAGGTCAACTTCGTGCTGCCCACGGGCTACACGCTGTTGGAGAGCCCCGCGCCCGCCGGATGGATCGCCACCCACAACGTGGCGACGCGCAGCGTCCGCTACAACCTCCCGGTGAACTGCGCGGGCGCGGACGCCGGGCTGATGTTCGACGAGTCCGCGACGTTCACGCTGCGGATGATCCCGAACATCAGCGCGACGAACGCCACTGGCCAGCAGTTCACAACGGGGCTCTCCGCGCATGAGGCCTGCGGCAACCTCTCGTTCGGCACGAACCGCACGCAGGACGAGGCGGAGTGGCAGCGGGTGAGCCTGGCGACGCGGGTGGACATCTCCCCGCGCGCCGTGGGCGCGGGTGAAGACATCACCGCGCGCCTGGTCATCGAGAACCGCTCCTCCTCCGCGAACCAGACCAACATCACGGCGGAGGGCCCGAGCACGGGCGCCGGTGGCGTGACGTTCCAGGTCGTGGAGGTGCAGCCGGCCAACTTCGCCGTGACGATTCCCCAGCGCGGCGCGGGCATCCTCTCCGCCAGGGCCACGACGCAGACGGGCGGCACCATGGTGGCCAGCGTCCGGGGTCGTAACGGAACGGGCTCCGTCACGTCGAACGTCGCGGACACGCCCATGGTGAACGTGGCGCCGCTGGCCGCCGCGGGAGACGTGGACAGCACCCAGGCCTTCACGGGCGAGACGGTCAAGGTGCGCTTGAGTGTCACCAACACGTCCCCGACGAACGCATATCTGAACGTGACGCCTCGGGCGCCCGTGCTGGTCGGCTCGGCGCAGGTTGCGCTCGCGTCGGGCCCCAGCCCGGCCAACGTGGCGCGGCTGGCGCCGGGAGCCTCCGCGCACTTCATCTGGAGCTACACCGTCACCGGCGCGGAGTTCTCGACCTATGCGTTCGATGTCCAGGCGGACGCGACGCTGAATGGCGCCACCGTCTCGACGCCGGTGGTGCGCTCGGCCGAGGGCCGCGTCGTCACGCACCGGGTGAAGGTCAGCCCGTCGGTGCTGGTGCCGGGACAGGCCAACCAGACGGTGACGTACACCGTGCAGAACCGCGGCACGGTGCCGCTCGATGAGGTCAAGCTGCTCCGGCCGCCGGTGAACTTCTTCGCCATCAACGGCAATCCGCCCGCGCCCTCTGGCTGGATGGTCTATTACGACACGGCTTCGGCGAGCTACACGTGGCTGGCGATGATGAGCTCGGTGCGCATCATGCCCAACCAGGAGCGCACCTTCACAGTGACTTACTCCAACGTGGGCACGGTTACCGCGCCCACCGCGTTCCGTCATCGCGTGCATCTCCCCGCCGCCTACGCGTCGGATGCCGCCGCTCGCATCGAGACGCCGATGGTGCTCGCCACGGGCACGGCGCCGGAGGTCGAGCGCCTCACCGCGGTGGCGCGCGATGCCAGCGTGACGGTGACGTGGGACAACCCCTCGGTGCACAACGGCGTGCTCATCCTCCGCTCGGCCGGGGCCGCGCCGAACGCCACGCCCGTCGCGGGCCAGACGTACGCGGCCGGGGCGACGCTGGGCAATGCCACCGTCGTCCTGTCGGAGTCGTTCAGCTCGGCGACGTCCTTCACGGACACGGGCGTCGTCAACGGCACGACGTACTACTATCGCGTCTACAACACGGATGACGTGGGGTTGTACTCGGCGGGCAATCGTCCCACGGCCTCGGTGGCGCTGATGGCCACGCCTCGGGCCCGCGTGGGCTCGGCGCCGCTGTGGTGCTACTCGGTGGGCCTGGACGCGCGGCTCCAGCCCATCACCGAGCTGGGCGTGGGCATCTTCAGCTCCTTCAATGACTCGGTGGTCGCCAACCTGACGAACGTCACCAACCCCTCCGAGGACGGCGCGGAGCGCTGGCGTCCGCTGCCGCTGTCGGGGCTCATCGGCAGCCGCTTCCCCGTGGTGCCGCTCAATGGCCTGCCGGGCCAGTACATCCTCACGGCGGACCAGAGCGGTGTGGCCTATGCGCTCAACGCGACCACGGGCACGGTGCTGTGGCGCTGGAACAACAACGGCGCGCCCATCGGCACCATCCAGTCGTTCCCGGTGACGCAGCTCCACGACTACGCGAACGCGGCGTACAAGGCCGCGCGTCCGAACACGGACCTGGTGTTCTTCGCGACGCGACTGGCGAACGCCGCGCAGAACCGTGTGGTGGCGCTCAATGCGCGCACGGGTGTGCCCGTCTTCACGTACCAGCCCGGGGACCTGGGCATGGTGAGCGGCGGCATGGTGGTCGACTACACCACCAACCGGCTGTTCATCGGCGCGAAGGCGAACGGGTCCGCGGCCACGTTCCGCGTGCTCAACACGCTCAACGGCGCCGAGGTGGGGCGCCTGTCGCTCGGTGACCTGGAGCACAGCCTGGTGCGCAACGGCGTGGCGAATCAGATCTTCGCGACGAACAGCGACGGCGTGGTGCACGCCGTCGACGGCAACACGATGCAGGCCGTGTGGAACGTGAATGTGGGGACCCGGCCCTCGCCGAGCACACCCGCGTTCACCAGCTTCGTGCGCCCGCTCGGCGGAGGCTTCGTGGCGAGCCTGGCCAGCGGCGCCGTGGAGTTCTGGGACTACTCGGCGCCCGGCGCGACGGCGCCCACGCGTGTGTGGACCACGCCCATCGCGAACCCGTCCGGTACGTTCACCCTCAACCAGGCCGGCGTGGTCCGCATCTACGCGGGCAGCTCCGATGGCCGCGTGCACCAGCTCGAGATGATCGGCGGCGTGGACTCCGGCCAGGTCGCCATTGGTGGTACGCAGCTCATCGGCACGCCGACCATCGACACCACTGTCTCCCGACTGCACGTCGGCTCTCAGGACGGCCGCATCTGCGCCTTCCCGGTACCGTTCCCGTGAACCATCCCTCGACCCCCTCGGCCTCGCAGTCCCCGGCGGTGGAGACATCTCCGTCGTCCACCGTCACGCCTCGCTACGAGGCGCCGGCCATCCTTTGGGAGCAGCCCTTCGTCGCGCTCGCGGCGATGTCCCAGTGCAACATCCCTGGCGAGTCGGAGTGCACGCCCTGAGCTCGTCGGGAGCCGGCCCGTCCGGTCCCCGTCGCTCGGGCCACCTCGATGATTCGCAGGAGACGTCCGGCCCCTGGCTCACGCTGGCGGGCTGGACGGTGGGGCTTCACGTGCCGGAAGCCCGCGTCCAGGAGCTGCTCCGGCGCTCGCTCGCGGGCTTCATCGTCGACGCGCCTCCGGCGGGTGCTCGCGTCTCCCGGTTGGAGGTGCGTCCGCCCGAGGTGCCGCGCGCGGAGCCGGCGACGCGAGCGCTTCCCCGTCCCTCACGCGCGGAGGATGGCTCGCTCGTCCTCGAGGGGGAGGACTACTCGGCGCGCATCGAGGCGGGTGGTGCGCGGGGCGCGGTGGTCGGCGCGGGGCGCTTCCCGGTGGAGGTGGTCCTTCGCGTGATGCTGGCGGCGGAGCTGGCGCGGCGCGGAGGGCTGTTGGTGCACGGCGTGGCGCTCGCGCATGACGGGGTCGCGGCGTTGTTCACGGGGCACTCGGGCGCTGGCAAGAGCACGCTCGGTGGACTGTGGATGGGGGCCGGGGAGTCACTGCTCTCGGACGAGCTGGTCGCGATATGGCCGGAGGCACCGGGCCTGTGGAGGGCCTCGGGGACGCCGTGGAACGTGGGCTTCCCTCGGGAGGCGCGGCTGGGAGCGGTGGGGACGCTGGCGTGGGATTCGAGCTCGCGGTGGGAGCGTCAGGGTGGGGGAGAGACGGGGCGGATGCTGGTGCACAATGTGTTGCTGCCCGAGGCTTCCCCAGCGGGCAGGGCCGCGATGATGGCGTCCGCGGGTCGACTGTTGTCCGAGGTGGAGTCGGCGCGGTTGGTGTTCTCGCGGGATGCGTCCGCCGTCACCGTGGTGAGGGCTGCGTTGGGAGCGTCGCGACATGGGTGAGGGGCCGGTGTTGACGGTGGTCGCGGGGCCGACGGCCTCCGGGAAGACGGCACTGGGCATCGAGCTGGCGCGTCGCCTGGGCGGTGAGATCGTCAGCGCGGACTCGCAGCAGGTGTATCGGCACTTCGACATCGGCACCGCGAAGCCGTCCGCGGAGGAGCTCGCGGCGGTGCCCCACCACCTGCTGTCCATGGTGGACCCGCTGCAGACGTTCTCGGCCGCCGAGTACCAGCGTCGCGCGGACGCGGCCATCGCGGACATCACCAGCCGCGGTCGGCCTGTCATCGTCGTGGGCGGGACGGGGCTGTACCTGCGCATCCTGCTGCATGGCGTGGTGGAGGCGCCGGGCGCGCTCCCCGCGCTGCGGACCGAGCTGGAGGCGCTCGCGGCCGAGCAGGGACGTGAGGCCGTCCACCGCCGGCTGGCCGCCGTGGACCCCGAGACGGCCGCGAGGCTGCCGGCCCAGGACCTGGTGCGAGTCGTCAGGGCGCTGGAGATCCACGCGCAGACGGGCGTGCCCGCCTCGGAGTTCCGCAAGGCTCATGCGTTCCTTCCGGACCGCTATCCCTTCCGCCTCTTCGTCCTGGAGCCGGCTCGTGAGGACCTGTACGCGCGCATCAACGCGCGCACCGAGGCCATGTTCACCGCGGGCCTCGTGGACGAGACACGCGCGCTGATGGAGCGGGGTTACGCGGACGCGGCCCCCATGCGCAGCGTGGGCTACGTGCAGGCGCGCGCGGTGGTGGACGGGCGCATGAGCGTCGCGGAGGCCATCCACGACACGGCGCAGGAGACACGCCGGTACGCCAAGCGTCAGCTCACCTGGTTCCGGAAGGAGGCGGGCGCCGTCTTCGTCCAGCCTCCGTACGCCGCGCTCCGCGAGCACTCACCGCAATCCCCCGGGTGAGGCCTTGGTGCCTCGCTCCCCGTGGGTGAGGCCTGCCCCCGAGGGAGGGGCGAGGAGGGGAGGGACCGGGAAGGCGCGACGTTGTCCCCGTGGCGCGAGGCACCCATGTTCGCCGCTGAATCCTTTCTCGACGCGGGAGCGGAGCGACATGGATACACAGTTCAGACGTGACCCCATCTCGACCGAAGGAGGAAGAGCCACCTCGGCGGCCTGGGGACCTCTCTTCGTCCTCGGCGTGCTGATGGCGATCCTGGGCCTGGTGGCGTTGGGCTCCTCGTTCATCACGAGCATGGTCTCCGTCATCCTCTTCGGCGCGCTGCTCGCGGGGACGGGCATCGCGGAGATCGTCTCCTCCTTCCGCGTGCGGAAGTCCGGAGGCCCGTTCTGGCTCTACCTGCTCAACGGCGTGCTCTCCACCGTGGTCGGCATCTTCGTCCTGATGAACCCCGCGGCGGGCCTGGGCGCATTGACGCTCCTGCTCGCGGGCTACTTCTTCGCGAGCGGCCTCTTCCACGTGGTGACGTCGCTGATGGACCGCTATCCGAAGTGGGGCTGGGACTTCGCCTACGGCGCCATCTCCATCGCGCTGGGCGTCATCGTCATGGCCCAGTGGCCCATCTCCGCGGTGTGGCTGGTGGGCACCCTGGTGGGCATCTCCATCCTCATGCGCGGCATCGCCCTCATGGCGGGCTCCCTGGAACTGCGTCGCGCGATGCGGAGCGTCTCCGTGTCGCCCTGACCCCAGGCCGCTGTTTCCAGATCGAAAGGGCACGGTGACCGTCTGGCCACCGTGCCCTTGCTCTTCTCGCAGACGCCTCGCGTGACTAATAGGCGGCGTAGCGGTCCGATGCGCCCGTCTCGCTCGTGGGCGGGGGCGCGACCCGCTCGTTCGAGCCGCCGGACGAAGTCAGTCGGCCCGTGAGGATGCGCATCAGCAGCTCAGGGTCCACGGGCTTGGGCAGGAAGGCCTCCGCCCCCGCGTCGAGCGCGCGCTGACGCACGTGTGGCCGGTTCAACCCGCTCATCACCACCACCCGCGTGTTGCGCGTGAGGGGATGCTGCTTCAATCCCTCGCACAGCCGCAGCCCATCCACCCAGTGCAACACGACGTCGAGGACGATGGCCGTCGGAGGTCTGCGCGCCACCGCGCAGAACAGCGCGAGCTCGTCCGCGAAGGCGACGACCTTGGCCCCCGTGCTCTCCAGGAGCGCCGTGAGCGCCTCGCGGGCATCGGCGTCGTCATCCACCACGTAGTACAGGTCCGGCTCCAGCTCCGGGATGGCCAGGGGCACCGGCTCCAGCGACATCCGCAGCCAGTTGCTCATCGTCTCGCGCAGGCCCGCCCAGCGCACGGCCCCCAGCAGGGCCAGCGGCGTGGGAGCGCTCAAGCCCAGCACACCTCCGCCATGGACGCCCACCGACGTGCGCCGCCCCTTCGCCGCGACGAAGGCGGAGGGCGCCCGCTTGCCGGCGCGCCGCAACCAGCCCACCGCCCGGGCGCCGGCCGACGCGTCCTCCATCAGCTCGCACAGGCCCTCGCGCACATACCGGCGCTCCAGGGCCCCCGCGTCCAATCCCCCATCCAGGAGCGCCACCGCCGCCCGGCTGCACGACGCCAGCGTCTCCGACAGCCCCACCTGCAGCGGATGCCCGAAGGCCGCCGGACCCACGGCAATCTGCCCCGGAGCCACCAGCGTGCGCCCGGGCCCGTAGGGGAGCCGCGTGGTCTCCAGCGCCGCCAGCTCGAAGCCCTCCTCCAGCAGCCCATCCCGCGAGGCCATCATCAGCGCCTGGCACAGGTCGGCCGGCGTCACCATGGGCCCGAAGGCCAGCGCATAGACGGAGTCCGCGCCCGGCAGGAGGAACAAGCCATCCACCGTGGGAAGCGGAGCGACCCAGAGCCGCGCCACCGGCGCGATGTCCAGCCGCGACGACGCATGACGCAGCCGAGCCTGCACCGCGGGCATCGTCGGCGCGGGCCGGAAGCCCGGGAAGAAGTTGTCGCCCATGAGGGGCCCCGCGCCCCCCGCCAGGGCCACCGCGTGGAAGCGCTCGCCGCCTCCCTGGGCGCGGACCACCAGGGGGCCCGCGCCTCGCACGGACGCCGGCGCATCGGGGGCCGCGGGCTGCCGCTCCACCCGGTCCACGTGCCGCTCGAGGAAGCGCGCGCCCTGGGCGCTGGCCGCCGTGGCCAGCACGTCCCGCACCTGGGCCAGCCCGCCTTGTCCCTGGGGCCAGCCGTCCACCACCCACAGGCCACCGGGAGAGGAGGGGAGCAGCTCGCGCCGCCCCTCGGAGATGAGCTCCACGCCGCGCAGCTCGTGGGCGCGCCACTCGGTGGGGATGCGACAGCCCAGCGCGGCCAGCCGCGAGCGACACTCCGGTGTCAGCACGGCGGGCGGTGCGGTGCGCTCCGACAGGCCACCCGAGTAGACGCGCACATCGAGCGTCAGCCCCCGCGCCCTGCCATTGAAGAGCAGCGAGGCCGCCAGCCCCGCACCCGCGATACCGCCTCCGACGACCGCCACCCTCGAACCGCTCGTCAGCCTGTTGCCCAGAATCATCCGCGCCCTCTTGCTTCCCGCCGTCGCCTGCTGCGTCGTGCCCGCGCTCAGTGCCGTTGCACGGACGGCGCCATGGCCGGACGGCCGAACACCACCACCCGGTCGCGCCCCTCGCGCTTGGCCTCATAGAGGGCCGCGTCGGCGGCCTTCATCAGCCCTTCCGTGTCGTCCCGGGGTGTCTCCAATGTGTGGTCCGCGATGCCCACGCTCACGCTCAACCCGAAGGAGGCGGGGCGGCCGTCGCTCTTCTGCACGCCCACGGAGCGCAGGCCGGAGCGGATGCGCTCGGCGAACACCGCCGCCTCCAGCGCCGTCTGGTGGGGCAGGAGCGCCACGAACTCGTCGCCGCCGAAGCGCGCCGCGAAGTCCGACTCGCGCAGGTTGCCCTTGAGCTGGTTGGCCAGCGCGAGGATGGCCCGGTTGCCCACGTCATGGCCCATGCCGTCGTTGATGGCCTTCAAGTGGTCCAGGTCGATGATCACCACGCTCAGCGGGTAGCCGTAGCGCTGGGCGCGCCGCAGCTCCTCCTCCAGCCGCACGGTGAGCGCCCGGAAGTTCGCCAGCCCCGTGAGGGCATCCGTCTGGGCGAGGATCTGCAGCCGCCGCTGCTGTTCACTCTGCCGCAGCGCCCGGTCGATCCGTGCCATGAGCTCCCTCGCGCTCGCCGGCTTGTGGATGAAGTCCACGGCGCCCATCTCCAGGCAGCGCTCCAGGGTGGCCTCGTCCGCGTCCCCGGTCAGGAAGATGACCGGCGTGGACTCCGTCCGGGAGTCCTCCTGCAGCGCCTCCAGCACCGCCAGCCCATCCCCGCTGGGCAGGAACCTGTCCAGCAGCACCAGGTCCGGCCGGTGGTCCCTCGCCAGCTCCAACCCCACACCCGCGTCCGCCGCCCCCAGCACGTCGAAACGCGAGGCGAGCAGGTCCGACAGGCTCTCCAGCACGCTCGCGTCGTCCTCGATGACCAGGAGGAGGGACCGCTCCGAGGTGCGCCCTCGCCGTTGCATGAACCTCTCCGCTTCGTTGCGCTCCTGATGATTGGCGGTCCAGAGGTCTCGGATGCCACGCCCCACCAGGTGCTCCCGCCGCCCCTGCGCCCCAGGCGCATCCGCCGCCTCCCGGTCCTGCGAGCACCCACCACCTCCCGCAACCTTCACCCGAGACCTCCGGCCGCCAAGCCCATCGCCCTTGCCCGACGGGGAGTCACCCCCACCGACGCGCGTGGGCGTGGAGCAAGCTGCATGCCCTCGAGGAGGGCATCCGAGCGGACGTCATTTCAGGGGGTTGCACTCGCGCGCGGCGCCGCCAGCAGGAGAAGGGCGGAAGTCGTTCCAGCGTGCGTCGTGGGGAACCGGTAGGAATTCCCGGGCGGAGGAGGGCGGGGTGCCCTCCACTCCGGCCCGGTCGCGGCGGATCAACGTCGGGTAACGAACTGCATGCGCCGGCCACCGCCACCGCCCATGGGGGGCATCATCGGCGGGGTCTCCAGGCCGAACTGCCACCACATGGGCTCGTACGGCTTCATCTTCAGGCGCTTGTCGTTCTGGAGCTGGCCGAGGCTGGCCTTGAGCTTCTCGTCCTTGGGGTTCTCCTCCACCCCGCGGCCGAGCACCCTGAGGGCCTCGTCCTTCTCCTTCTTCTGCAGGAGGCACCAGGCGTACACCGCCCAGACGATGGCCTCCTTCTTCCCGCTCTTGGCGGCGGCCTCGAAGGCGGCCTTCATGGCCGGGGTGTCATTGCGCTGGAAGTACAGGGCGCCCTCCATGGCCTTGGCCATGTAGTTGCGCGAGCTGCCCTGCTTGAAGTGGACCAGCGCGCCGTCCAGGTCCTTCACCATGTACTTCAACATTCCAATCTGCGCGTGAATCTCCGGCCCCACCATGAACTGCCACTTGTCGTAGACGAGGCCCTTCTCCAGCGTCTTCACCGCGCGCTCCACCCGGCCCTCGGCGTCCTTCTTGCTCGTGGGCTGGGACTGGAGGTCCGACTGCACCGTCGTCATGAGCGCCTGGATCTGCCCGGCGACCCGGCGGCCCAGGAAGAAGAAGGTGATGACGGCCGCGATGAGGCCCGGGACGAGCCCGGCCCAGATGGAGAAGTTGGCGAGCTTCACCAGCAGCGCGACCACGATGCCCACTGCCAGCGAGATAAGAAGGTTGTACATGCGGGGGCCCTCATAGCGATGTACGTGCAGCACCGCAATCTTCGGATGCATCCGCGCGGCCATCGCGGTATACGTCTGGCCGCTTCACCAACAAACGGCCCTCTGTCGAAATTGGTAGACGAGGCGGACTCAAAATCCGCTGCGGCTGACCCCGCGTCCCGGTTCGAGTCCGGGGAGGGCCACTTCCCACGAGGGGCGGGCTGCCAGCATCCGCTGGGCGGCCCCCCTGCCCGGGAGTGTGGAGGACGAGCTCCCGTCAGGGGCGTTGGAGATACCCCGAGATGAAGGTTCTGCTGGTCGAGGACGACGCGAGCCTCCGGGAAGGGATGGGCGAGTTGATCGCCGACCTGGCGGAGGTCCGCTCGGTGGGCGACGTGGCCCAGGCGCTGGAGGTCCTCTCCCAGGAGCGCTTCGAGC
>NZ_SRLW01000237.1:0-15775 GCF_006518215.1 Myxococcus sp. AB025B | reverse complement strand
CCCAACAACGGTCCCCTCTACCGAGGACACGTCATCCTCCTGGTCGACGCACGGACGCTGAGCCAGGGCGAATACACCGCGATGATGCTGCGCGCCGCGTCCGGCGCACGCCTCGTGGGCAGCGCCACCGCGGGCGCCGTGGGCGACACCACCAACGTCTGCCTCCCCGGCGCCCTCTGCGTCCTCTTCACCGGTCAGCGCTTCGAGACCCCCGACGGCCAGCCGGTCCAGGGCGTGGGCCTGCGCCCCGACGTGGAGGTCCACCCCACCCTCGAGGGCCTGCGCGCCGGACGCGACGAGGTGCTCGAGCACGCCTTCAGCCTGCTGAACGAGGCAACAGCACGGTGAAGACGGAGCCCACGCCCTCGCGGCTCTCCACCTCGATGCTCCCGCCCATGGCCTCCACGATCTGCCGGCTGATGTAGAGCCCCAGCCCCAGCCCACCGTAGTGGCGCTCCGACACCGCGCGCTCGAAGCGGCCGAACAGGCGCGGCAAGTCGGTCTCCGAGATGCCGATGCCCTCGTCGCGCACCGACAGGCGCACCCGCGCCTCGCCGTCGGCGGAGGCGGACACCTGCACCGGCCGCCCCGCGCCGTACTTCGCCGCGTTGGTGAGCAGGTTGACCAGCACCTGGTCCAACCGCAGCGAGTCCCACCGCCCCTGCAGCGGCTCGGGAATCTCCACCCGCACCGTGCACCCGGCCACCGCGAAGACCTCCTCCATCCGGTCCACCGCGTCGCGCACCGCCTGCCCCAGGTCCACCTCCGTGGGCTCCAGCGCCAGCCGCCCCAGCGAGACGCGGCTCACGTCCAACAGGTGGTCCACCAGCGACGCCAGCCGCTGCACCTGCCGCATCGCCGTGGACAGCCTCGGCGCCACCTTCTCGCGCGAGTCCGGCCCCAGCGCCCGGTCGATGAGCCCATGCTGGAGCTTCAGGCTCGTCAACGGCGTCTTCAGCTCGTGGCTCGCCACGGAGAGGAACTCGTCGCGCAGCCGCACCGCCGCCTGCGCGTCCCGATACAGCGACGCGTTCTCCAGCGCCACCGCCACGCGTCGCGCCAGCTCCTCCATCATCGACACGTCCGACATGGCCAGCGGCCGCTGCGGCGGGGACGTCCCCAGCGTGATGACGCCCAGCGTTCGCCCCCGCGTGCGCACCGGCACCACCAACAGCGACGCGGGCCTGAGCGCCTGCAACAGCGCCCGCTGCTCGGAGCTGTCCGACAAGCGCTCGCACAACGCCGCGTCCACGTCCGGCACGAAGCGCGGCTCTCCGGACTGGAAGCACTCGCGCGACAGCGACAGCGCGCCCTCTCCGCCGAGCGCCTGGAGCACCGACGCGTCCCGCGAGGGCTCCTGGTGCGCGGACGCCACGCACCGCAGCGTGCCATCCGGCCCCACCAGCTCCACCAGACAGCTGGACGCCACGCTGCTGGCGGCCACGCGCGCCACGTGCTCCAGCGTCCACTCCACGTCGTCCAGGTGCTCGGCCAGCGCGCGGCTCGCCTCGAGCAGGAAGAACAGCCGCTCCTCGGCCTCCTTCCCCATCTGGAGCGCGTGGTGCAACCGCTCGCCCCGCTCGCGCAGCGTGCCGTACAGCACCGCGCGCTCCAGCGCCTGCGAGCACTGCTGGGCCAGCGCCTCCAGGAACGAGCGCTCCGACGCGGTGAAGTCCCGCTGCCCGTCCCAGGCCAGCCACACGAAGCCGCGCACGCCCCGCTCCGTGAGCAGCGGCAGCACCGCGCGCGCCCCGTCCCCCAGCACCGCCACCTCGCGCCGGACGATGCCCGTCATGGGCAACAAGTCCTCCAGGCGCGAGAACCACTGCGCCTCCCGCCGCTCGGCCGCGCGCGCCAGCACCGGCACCACCAGCGGACGCTGCCCCTCCAGCGCGGCCCGGAACTCCCGCGAGTAGCCGAACGCGCCGATGAAGCGGATGAAGCCCTCGTCCGTCAGGCTCATCACCGTGCCGCGCGACGCGCCCGAGGCCTCCAGCCCGTCGTGCACCAGCACCCGGGCCACGTCCTCGGCGGTGGCCGCCCGGGACAGCGCCGCCGTCACCGTCTGCAGTCGCGCGGAGAGCGCCTGGGAGGCCCGGGCCTCCTCGTACAACAGCGCGTTCTCCATGGAGAGGCTCGCGCGCCGCCCCAGCTCCCGCGCCACCTCCAGGTCCTGCTCCGTGAAGCCCGCCGCCGCGTCACCGCGCAGCAGCGACATCGCCCCCAACACCCTGCCGCGCGCCACCAGCGGCAACACCATCCCCACCCGCGCGCCCAGCGCCACCTCGCGCTCCCACGCCCGCTCCGACACGGCCTCCATCCGCGCCGCGACGCCGGTGCGCAGCGTCTGCGCGATGGCGTCCGACGTCGTCAGGCCCACCGGCCGCAGGCGGAACAGCTCGTGCATCAGCGCCACCCGCCCCGGCTCCCGATGCGCCGCGGCCACGCGCTCCACGCGGCCATCGTCCCCCAGCACGTCCACCGCGCACCAGTCCGCCAGCTCCGGCACCACCAGCTCCGCCAGCCGTCGCAACACCGTGCGCCACTCCAGCGAGGCCCCCAGCGCCTCACCCGCGCGATACAGGAAGGCCAGCCGCGCGGACTCGGAGGACGCGGGCTCGGCGCGAGCCCCTGTCGCCGCGGCGCCGCGCGGTGCCCCGGCGGTGTCGTCAGGAAGGTCGTCGAGTGGGTTCGGCTCGGCGGACATGAAGGCGACCCCGAGAGCGCGGTGAAGCCCGCAGCTAAGAGCGTCCCGGCGCCCGCAACAATGCCGCCCACCTCCGCAGACGGGAGGACTGTCCAATCCCAGACCCGCCAGACGTTGAATGGCCACACCCCCACGCCCGGGGGGTGTTTCAGGCGGTCGGGTTCCACCACACGGCGCCCTTGCCGTCGATGGCCCGGCGCGCGCGCACGCGCACGTCCTCCAGCGCCTCGGGCGTGAGCGGACGCCACGCGTGGGCCGCCGCGAGCGCCGCGTCCTGCTCGTTGGGGTGGCTCATCCCCATCAACATGACGTCCGGGTCCAGCGTCAGCGTGTAGCGCACGCACTCCTCCACGCCCAGGTGCGGCAGCAGCGGCGCCTCCCGGTCCTCACGTCCACCCGAGCCCACCTTGCCCCGGGGCCGCGACTCCAGCGGCCGGCCATAGCCCTCCGTGTCGCCCAACAGCTTGCCCGCGCCGAACGTCTTGAACGACACCACGCCCACGCCGCGCGAGCGCGCCAGCGGCAGCACGTCCTCCACGTAGCGCGCATCCACGAAGGGCCCCAGGGGGAACATCACCACGTCGCACAGCCCGGACAGCACCGCCCGGCGCAGCACCTCCGGGTGATGGCTGGAGATGCCCCGGAAGCGCGCCTGTCCCGCGCGCACGCACACGCCCAGCTGCTCCAGTCCCCCACCCGGCGCGGCGAGCGCCTCCCACGCGGACAGCTCCGACACGGCATGGAAGACGAACAGGTCCACGTGCGCGTGCCCCAGCCGCTTCAGGCTCGCCTCGACCTGAGGTCCCACCGGCGCGTCGAGCACGTCCACCTTGTCGATGAGGAACACGCCCTCGCGCCGGCCGCGCAGCGCCTCGCCAACCACCTCCTCGCTCAGCCCCTCCTCGTAGTTGGGCGCGGTGTCGATGACGTTCAGCCCCGCGTCCAGCGCGCGCGTGAGCGTGGCGACGAGCACCTCGCGGGGCGTCGAGCGGTCGGCGATGTCACCGATGCCCACCGCCGTGGCGACGAAGCCGGTGCGGCCCAGCGCGCGGCGGGGCGAGAAGGAGGGGAGCGTGGACATGACCCCCGTATCTGCAAGAGCCCTCCCGCGTCGTCAAGCCACGCGCCGGCTTCAGCGGAAGGGACCGGACACCTCGAACGTGACGCCGGCGTTGATGGAGTTCGAGGTGCCGCGCTGCGAGCTGAAGTACAGCCGCCGCCCATCCGGGCTGAAGGCCGGCCCGGTGAGCTCCGAGCCCGGGTGCCCCCTCAACCGGAGGAACGGCGACACCACGCGCTGGGGTCCCGGGGTGATGAGACACAGGTCCATGGTGCCGCCGTCCTCGGCGACGAACAGGTCCCCCGAGCGCGACACCACCACGTTGTCCACGCCCGTCAGCGGCGCGAGCGGCAGCAGCGACGCCGCGTAGATGACCTCCAGCCTCCCTGTCGCCGGCGTGTGCGCCCACACGCGGTTGTCCCCCTTGGTGGTGAAGTAGACGGTGCCGCCGTCGTACCAGCAGCCCTCGCCGCCCTCGAACACCGTCGTGCGCGCCGCCACGTCCGGCTGACGCGACACGGACTTCTCCGGCGAGCACCGCACCCACGACAGCCGGGCCTCCCCCGCCAGCGCGTCGCCCGACACCTTCGCCGCCTCCAGCGTGCCCTCCGACAAGCGGGGCCACACGGACGGCGTGAAGCGGTACAGCCGCCCCTCGGGCTGGTCCTCCGTCAGGTACAGCCGCCGGCCCACCGGGTCCACCGCCACCGCCTCGTGCGGGAACGCGCCGAGCGCCGGCCGCTCCACGCCCTGCGACGGCCGAGCCGGGTTGCACTCCCACACCCAACCCGTCGGGTGCTCCTCACACGACAGCCACGTGCCCCACGGCGTGGGCCCACCCGCGCAGTTCAGCCGCGTGCCCGCGAGGATTCGATAGGCCGCCAGCACCCGGCCGCCCGCGTCGAAGCGCACCGCGCTCGCGCCGCCGGAGATGGCCTCGCTGTTGGACACATAGACGTAGCCCCCCTCCGGCCGCGCGAAGCACGCCCCCCCGTCCGGCGCCGGATGCCAGACGTAACCGGTGGGCCCCACCGGTTGTCCCGAGCGCGCGACGATGCGGGAGGTGAAGCCCGCCGGCAGCCTCAGGCCGTTGACGTCGGGCGAGCCGGAGATGGCGCCGTAGGGACCGGGGCCCGCCTGGGCCGGGGCCGCGTAGGCGTCCTTCCAGAACCCGGGACCGAAGGCGAGCGCGCTCCCCCCGAGCGCGGAGAGACGAAGGAAGTCGCGACGACCCAGCCGCATGCGTGGTTCTCCTGTACCGGTCAGGAGAACCACCCGCGCGCCGCCCCACCACTGAACGCGGAGGACGGGTGCGCGTCAGGACACATCAGCCGCGTCGACTCGCGCGGTTCTTGTCCCAGATGGCGTAGAGGATGATGAGGAAGGCGACAAGCCGGGCCACGTAGATGTAGTAGCGCCGCTCGTCCTGCGTGTCGATGAGCGCGGCCACCACCGAGTTCACCCCCAGCACCGCGAACGACAGCGCGAAGAAGGCGAACAGCCGGTCGTGCGACTGTTTCCAGAAGCGCAGGAAGAACAGCGCGCAGGCCAGCCACGCCATCGCCACCGCGCCATTGAGCATGGAGTGGAACATGGCGGGTTGCTCTCGCTACGAGGCGTCCCAGATGAGGCCGTACAGCAGGACGGAGGCGCTGGCCAGGGTGGTGAGCTGCCGGGGCAGGTACAGGTCAATCGTCGTCGGCAGGACCACCAGGTCCACGAACAACAGGATGTTGTTGGCCGCCATGCCCACGAAGCACAGCCCGCTCCACAGCAGCAGCCGTGACTGGCTGCGCTTCCATGCGCGCAGGAGCAGCACCGCGCACGCCAGGCTCGTCAAGGCACAGAGGATGTAGACCGCTTCAGCCATGGTCGCCGTCCTTGTCCTTCTTCAGCACGAAGGCCTCCGCGAAGCCCCGGACCTTGTCCAGGGGGCGGGAGAAGATGAAGGAGATGACACTCACCCGACGCACACCGTACACCGCCGCCAGCTCCGTGACGGCCTGCACGTCCTCCGAGCTCGCCGGACTGAAGCGATAGACGGGCACACGCCCCCCATCGCTCACCAGCAGGCTCCTCGCGGTGAGGTCCGCCAGCCTCGCGGCGGCGGAAGGTTCTGTGATGCGCAGCTCCAGGCTCACCGATGACGCGGTCCACTCCCGCCCCGGCTGGGCTCGAAGCAGGAGGAGCACCTCCAGCTTCTCCAGGGAGTCGATGTGCGTCGTGATGAAGCGCTGGACCCGCGGCGGAAGTCCGGCGTCGCTCACAGGGCCACCATGCCCACGTTATTTTGTGCGTCAACCTTTTCTCGCAACAGGATGTTCAGGTTCCGGCGTGGACGTCTCCCTCGCCCGCTCGCCCTGCCTCACGGGAAGCGGGCCCTCCATGTCCTCCCGTCCCGGGTGGGCGGGCGCAAGCTGCCTGAGTCCTTCCACAAGCTGCACCGTGGCGCTCGGCGCCGCCACGTCCAGCAGGGCGAGCAGCACCGTCTCCGGACGGCCATGCATCCGGGGCAGCCAGGTGCTGAAGGCGCGCACCGAGCCTTGTTGGCCACCCCACTCCCAATCCACATGGAAGCCCTGGAGGGCCTCACCGCGGGCCGCGCGCATGAGGGGCTGCTCGTCGGTGGAGAGCACCTGGCCTTGCGGGCCCCGCACGACGAGGCCCTCGTGGAGGCCCTGGGCCTCGCGGTACGCGAGCCCTCCGCCAGCGAGCCCCTGGGCCGCGCGGTTGGCCAGCAGGGTGTGGCCCGTGCCGGGCTCCACCAGGGCGAGCGGCGTGGGGAGCGCCGCGAGCACGGCCTCCAGCCAGCGCTGCTGGTTGCGGTGCGTCTCCATCTCCCGGCGCAGCAGCTCCTCGCGGGCGCGGGCGCGCTCGGCGTCCACGCGGCGCTGGGCCTCGGCCAGCTCGCTCTCGTGCTCGCGCCGCTCGGTCTGCCGCAGCACCTCCGCCTGACGCTTCACCAGCTCCGTCTTGCGGTAGAGGTCCGCGAACACGCTCACCTTGGAGCGGAGGATCTCCGGCTCGTAGGGCTTGAGCAGGTAGTCCACCGCGCCCACGGCGTAGGCGCGCAGCTCCGGCAGCTGGCCGCGCGACAGGGCGGTGAGGAAGAGCAGCGGGGTGTGGCGGCTGCGCTCGCGCTCGCGGATGAGGCTCGCCGTCTCGAAGCCGTCCATGCCCGGCATCACGACGTCCAGGAGGATGGCGGCGAAGTCCTGGGAGAGCAGGTGGCGCAGCGCCTCGCGGCCGCTGCGCGCGGTGACGAGCTGGAGCCCCAGCGGCGCGAGCGTCGCCTCCAGCGCGAGCAGCCCCTCGGGCTGGTCATCGACCAGGAGGACGGACACGGGGCTCATGGCTGCACCCTGCCGCGCGACACGTAGGCCAGTCGCGCGAGCCAACCTCCCACGTCCCCGAGCGACAAGCGCTCGACCTCCGCGTCGAACAGCTCCCCGTCCTCGCCGCCCACCAGCGCCACGCGCCCGCCGCGCGCCTGGAGCAGGCCCAGCCCCGTGAGGCCGTCGTCATGGCCGCCGAAGAGCAGCCCCGCCGCGGCGGCGCCGTGGCTGTCCGCCGCGGACTCGAGGAGCGCGTCGATGGCGGGACGACAGCCGTGCTCGGGGGGCTCCACCGACAGCGACACCGAGCCCCGGTCCACCAGCAGGTGGTAGCCCCACGGCGCCAGGTACACGCGGCCGGGCACCAGGTCGTCCTTGTCGTCCGGCTCCACCACCGGCAGCGCGCAGCGGCGGCCCAGGGGCTCCACCAGCCGGTCGTGCGGCCCCCGGTGCAGCGCCACGACGACGGGCGCCGGCAGGTGCGCCGGCAACACGGACAGCAGCGTCCCCAGGTCCGCCGCGGCGCCACGCGGCGCGCCCACCACCAGCAACCCCACGCTCATGACACCCTCCGGAAGATGCGGCCACTGCCCTCCAGCTCCTCGAAGGCCAGGGCGTGTGGCGTGCGCGACAGCGACTCCTTGCGCCCCAGGCACAGGAAGCCGAAGCGGGCCAGGCTCTCATACAGCCGCGAGTGCACGCGGTTGTGCAGCGCGCGGTTGAAGGACAGCAGCGTGTCCCGGCACACGATGACATGGAACTCGTTGAACGAGCCGTCGATGGCCAGGTTGTGCTGGGTGAAGAAGATGCCGTCGCGCAGCTTCGGGTGGAGCAGCGCCCAGTTGCCGTCGCGCGTGTAGTGGTCCGACAGCAAGCCCCTGCCGCCCGACTCCGCGTGGCGGCGCGCGCAGTCCTCGCCGGGCAGGGGCACCACGCCCGTGCGCGCGTCCGCGAGCAGCCCCTCGCTCGCGTCGGACGCGTACAGCCGGCACCGCCCCCACAGCCCCTCCTCGTGCAGGAGGATGGCCAGCGAGTAGGTGTCCTCTCCCGTGCCGCAGCCCGCGTGCCACACGCGCACCGACGGCCAGGTGCGCAGCACGGGGACGACGCGCGCGCGGAAGTCGCGGAAGAAGGCCGCGTCCGAGAAGAGCGTGGGCGGCGTGCACGACAGCGCGCGCAGGAGCCCCTCCAGCGCGTCGCTGTCGTGGAGCACGCGGGCCTGGAGCGCGGAGAAGGACTCCAGGCGCTCCTCGCGCAGGTGACGCCGCAGCCGCCGCAGCAACTGCGGACGCGAGTGGCTGCGCAGGTCGAAGCCCCAGTGGCGGGCCACGCCCTCCAGCAGGAGCTCCGCCTCCAGCGTCTCCAGCGCCGCGGACTGGGCCCCGGCGCTCACCCGGAGACCTCCGTGCGCGGGCCCTTGGCCTGGCCTCCCCGGGGCGCGTGCAGCCACACGCGCAACAGGCTGAGCAGCTTCTCGATGTCCACCGGCTTGGTGATGTAGTCGGACGCGCCCGCCTCCAGGCACTTCTCCCGGTCCCCCTTCATCGCCTTGGCGGTGAGCGCGAGGATGGGCAGGTGAGAGACGCGCTCCATGCGGCGGATGGCGCGCATGGCCTGGTAGCCGTCCATCTCCGGCATCATCACGTCCATCAGCACCAGCTCGATGTCCTCGTCCGTCTCCAGCTGCGCCAGGCCCTCGCGCGCGCTCTCCGCGAAGGCCACCTTCATGCCGTAGCGCTCCAGCACGGTGTTGAGGGCGAAGATGTTGCGCACGTCGTCGTCCACCACCAGCACCTTGCGGTTGACGAGCAGCGGGTCCCGCTCGCGCGCCTTCTCCAGCATGCGGCGCTTGGTCTCCGACAGCGTGGCGGGTGAGCGGTGCAGGAACAGGCTCGTCTCCTCCAGCAGGCGCTCGGGGCTCTGCGCGTCCTTGACGACGATGGCCTCCGCCACCCGGCGCAGCTCCGTCTCCTGCGCGCGCGACAGCTCGCGGCCGGTGTAGACGATGATGGGCGGCCCGCCGGCCCCATGCGCCTCGCGCACGCGGCGGATGAGCTCCGTGCCGGGCAGGTCCGGCAGGCCCAGGTCCAGCACCATGCAGTCGAAGCGGCGCTCCGCCAGCGCGGCCAGCGCGGCCGCCGCGGTGCCCACCGCCATCGTCTGCACGTCGTCGCTGCCGAGCAGCTCCTGGAGCGACTGGCGGTGCACGGCGTCGTCCTCGACGATGAGCAGCCCCCGGCCCTTGCGCTCCACGAAGTCGCGCAGGGAGGCCAGCGCCGCCACCGCCGCGGCCGGGTCCGCCGCCGCGCGCAGGTGGCCGATGGCGCCCAGGTTGAGCGAGCGCTCGCGGTGGTCGTCGTCCGACACGGTGTAGACGGGGAGCGCGCGCGTGCTGGCGTCGTGCTTGAGCCGGTCCAGCACCACCCAGCCCGCCATCTCCGGCAGGTCCAGGTCCACCGCCACGGCCACGGGCCGCGAGTCGCGCACCACGTCCAGCGCGCCCTCCACCTCCGTGGAGACGAGCACCTTGAAGCCCGCGCCCTGCGCGGCCGCGCGCAGCCGGGCCGCGTGGTCCGGCGCGTGCGTCACCGCCAGGAGCACCTTGTCCCCGGGCTGGATGCTGGCGCGGTCATCGTCGATGGCCAGCGACACGAGCCCCGCCGGCGCCGGGGACGAGTCCTCCAGGTGCAGGGGCGGTGGCAGCATGGCGACCGACTGCGCCAGCACGCTGGACACCAGGCGGTTGTCCACGCCGGGCCGCTCCGCCATGAAGTCCAGGGGCAGGTAGAGGGTGAAGATGCTGCCCTGGCCCGGCTCGCTCTCCAGCCGGATTTCGCCGCCGAGCAGGCGTGCGATTTCGCGGCTGATGGACAGGCCCAGGCCGGTGCCGCCGTACTTGCGCGCGGTGGAGCCGTCCGCCTGCTGGAAGGCCTCGAAGATGATGTGGTGCTTGTCCTTGGGGATGCCGATGCCCGTGTCGCGCACGGAGAAGGCCACCACCGAGGGCGCGCTGGAGAGCACCGGGTGGTCCGGCGTCCAGCCGCTCCTCGCCATGCCCATGCGCAGCGACACCGAGCCGGACTCGGTGAACTTGAAGGCGTTGGACAAGAGGTTCTTGAGCACCTGCTGCAGCCGCTTCGCGTCCGTCTCCACCTCGCCCGCCATGCCCGGCGACAGGTCGATGTCGAACTGGAGGCCCTTCTTGTCCGCCACCTGACGGAAGGTGCGGTCCACGAACTCGCGCAGGTCGCTGAAGCGCAGCGGGCCCACGTCCACCGTCATGGTGCCGGACTCAATCTTGGACAGGTCGAGGATGTCGTTGATGAGCTCCAGCAGGTCCGCGCCCGAGGCGTGGATGGTCTTGGCGAACTCCACCTGACGTCCGGTGAGGTTGCCCTCCACGTTGTCGCTGAGCGTCTGGCTCAGGATGAGCAGCGAGTTGAGCGGCGTGCGCAGCTCGTGGCTCATGTTGGCGAGGAACTCGGACTTGTACTTGGAGGTGAGGCTCAGCTGCTCAGCCTTCTCCTCCAGCGCGCGCTTGGCCTGCTCGACCTCGCCGTTCTTGCGCTCGACCTCCGTCTTCTGCTCGGAGAGCAGCTTCGCCTTCTCCTGCAGCTCCTCGTTGGTGCGGCGCAGCTCCTCCTGCTGACGCTTGAGCAGCTCCTCGGACTGCTGGAGCGAGGTGGCCTGCTGCTCCAGGCGCTTGTTCGTCTCCGTCAGCTCCTCCTGCTGCTTGCGCAGCTCGTCCGTGAGCGCCTGGGACTGCTTGAGCAGCGCCTCGGTGCGCATGTTCGCGGCAATCGTGTTGAGCACGATGCCGATGGACTCGGTGAGCTGCGCGAGGAAGCCCAGGTGCACCTCGCTGAAGCGGTGGAACGAGGCCAGCTCGATGACGGCCTTGATTTCCCCCTCGAAGAGCACCGGCAGCACGACGATGTTGCGCGGCACCTCCTCACCGAGCCCCGAGGAGATGCGGATGTACGTGTCCGGCACGTCCGACAGGAGGATGGGCTCCTTCTCCAGCGCGCACTGGCCCACCAGTCCCTCGCCCAGCTTGAAGGTGTTGGAGAGGCCCTTGCGCTCCCGGTACGCGTAGGACGCGAGCAGCTTGAGGATCTGCTCCCCGGCCTCGGCGCGCTCGGAGATGTAGAAGACGCCGTGCTGCGCGTCCACCAGCGGCGCCAGCTCCGACAGGATGACCTTGGAGACGGTGAGCAAATCCCGCTGTCCTTGGAGGACGCGGGTGAACTTGGCCAGGTTGGTCTTGAGCCAGTCCTGTTCCGTGTTCTTGCGCGTGGTGTCCTTCAGGTTGCGGATCATCTCGTTGATGTTGTCCTTGAGGGCGGCCACTTCGCCCTGCGCGGACACCGTGATGAAGCGCGTGAGGTCACCCTTGGTCACCGCCGTGGCCACCTCGGCGATGGCGCGCACCTGCGTCGTCAGGTTCGCGGCGAGCTGGTTCACGTTGTCGGTGAGGTCGCGCCAGATGCCGGCCGTGCCGGGCACGCGCGCCTGTCCGCCCAGCTTCCCTTCGATTCCCACCTCGCGGGCCACCGTGGTCACCTGGTCGGCGAACACCGCCAGCGTGTCGATCATCCCGTTGATGGTGTCCGCCAGCTCGGCGATTTCACCCTTCGCGTCCACGACCAGCTTGCGCTTCAGGTCGCCGTTGGCCACCGCCGTCACCACCTTGGCGATGCCGCGCACCTGCGTCGTCAGGTTGGAGGCCATGGAGTTCACGTTGTCCGTGAGGTCCTTCCACGTGCCGGCCACCCCCTTCACCTCCGCCTGACCGCCCAGCTTCCCTTCCGTGCCGACCTCACGCGCGACGCGCGTCACCTCGGAGGCGAAGGACGACAGCTGGTCCACCATCGTGTTGATGGTGTTCTTCAGCTCCAGGATTTCACCCTGCACGTCCACGGTGATCTTCTTCGACAGGTCACCGCGCGCCACGGCCGTGGTGACTTCGGCGATGTTGCGCACCTGCGACGTCAGGTTCGACGCCATGGAGTTCACGTTGTCCGTGAGGTCCTTCCACGTACCGGCGACGCCCTTCACCACGGCCTGTCCGCCGAGCTTGCCCTCGGTGCCGACCTCGCGAGCGACGCGCGTCACCTCGGACGCGAACGAGTTGAGCTGGTCCACCATCGTGTTGATGGTGTTCTTCAGCTCCAGAATCTCGCCGCGCACGTCCACCGTGATTTTCTTCGACAGGTCACCGTTCGCGACGGCCGTCGTCACCTCGGCGATGTTGCGCACCTGCGCGGTGAGGTTGGAGGCCATGGAGTTCACGTTGTCCGTGAGGTCCTTCCACGTGCCGCCCACGCCCTTCACCACGGCCTGACCGCCGAGCTTTCCTTCCGTACCCACTTCGCGGGCGACGCGGGTCACCTCGGACGCGAACGAGTTGAGCTGGTCCACCATCGTGTTGATGGTGTTCTTCAGCTCCAGGATCTCACCGCGCACGTCCACGGTGATCTTCTTCGACAGGTCACCGCGCGCCACCGCCATCGTCACCTCGGCGATGTTGCGCACCTGGGACGTGAGGTTGGAAGCCATGGAGTTCACGTTGTCCGTGAGGTCCTTCCACGTACCGCCCACACCGCGCACCACGGCCTGACCGCCGAGCTTTCCTTCCGTGCCGACCTCCTTCGCGACGCGCGTCACCTCGGAGGCGAAGGACGAGAGCTGGTCCACCATCGTGTTGATGGTGTTCTTCAGCTCCAGCACCTCACCGCGCGCATCCACCGTGATCTTCTTCGACAGGTCACCCTTGGCGACGGCCGTCGTCACGTCGGCGATGTTGCGCACCTGCGCGGTGAGGTTGGAGGCCATGGAGTTCACGTTGTCCGTGAGGTCCTTCCACGTGCCACCCACGCCGCGCACCACGGCCTGACCGCCGAGCTTTCCTTCCGTACCCACTTCGCGCGCGACGCGCGTCACCTCGGACGCGAACGAGTTGAGCTGGTCCACCATCGTGTTGATGGTGTTCTTCAGCTCCAGGATTTCACCCTGCACGTCCACGGTGATCTTCTTGGACAAGTCTCCGTTGGCGACGGCCGTCGTCACCTCGGCGATGTTGCGCACCTGCGACGTCAGGTTCGACGCCATCGAGTTCACGTTGTCCGTGAGGTCCTTCCACGTACCCGCGACGCCCTTCACCACGGCCTGTCCGCCGAGCTTGCCCTCGGTGCCGACCTCGCGAGCGACGCGCGTCACCTCGGACGCGAACGAGTTGAGCTGGTCCACCATCGTGTTGATGGTGTTCTTCAGCTCCAGAATCTCGCCGCGCACGTCCACCGTGATCTTCTTCGACAAATCTCCGTTGGCGACGGCCGTCGTCACCTCGGCGATGTTGCGCACCTGGGACGTCAGGTTGGACGCCATGGAGTTCACGTTGTCCGTGAGGTCCTTCCACGTGCCGCCCACGCCCTTCACCACGGCCTGACCGCCCAGCTTTCCCTCCGTACCCACCTCACGCGCCACGCGCGTCACTTCCGAGGCGAAGGACGACAGCTGGTCCACCATCGTGTTGATGGTGTTCTTCAGCTCCAGAATCTCACCGCGCACGTCCACGGTGATCTTCTTGGACAAGTCCCCCTTGGCGACGGCCGTCGTCACCTCGGCGATGTTGCGCACCTGGGACGTGAGGTTGGACGCCATGGAGTTCACGTTGTCCGTGAGGTCCTTCCACGTGCCGGCCACGCCCTTCACGCGGGCCTGGCCGCCCAGCTTTCCCTCCGTGCCCACCTCGCGCGCCACGCGCGTCACCTCGGAGGCGAAGGCGCCGAGCTGCTCCACCATGCCGTTCACCAGCCGGGCGGTGCGGAAGAACTCGCCCTTCAGCGGCCGGCCGTCCACCTCCACCGCCACCGTCTGGGACAGGTCGCCCTTGGCCACCGCGCCGATGACGCGGCCCATCTCCGTGGTGGGCTGCACCAGGTCCGCCACCAGCGTGTTCACCGACTCCACGCAGTCGGCCCAGGAGCCCACCGCGCTCACCACGTGGGCGCGCTGGGTGATGCGGCCCTCCTTGCCCACCACGTTGCCGATGCGCTCGAACTCGTGCGCCATGCGCTCGTTGAGCTCGATGATTTCGTTCAGCGAGTCCGCGACCTTGCCCGCGTTGCCCACCTTGTCCACGGGCATGCGCACGGAGAAGTCACCCTTGCGCACCGCCGTCAGCACGCGCAGCAGCTGCCGCGAGTCCAACGCATCCGAGTCGTCCTCCACGGGGCGCCGCGGTGGCACCACCGCACGAGCGCGACGCGAGACAACCTTCTTCACAGTCATTGAGAGCCCCTGCACGTCCCTGGGATGGGCGCGGCCTCTCCGTTGTCCCGCGACTCCCCGCCCCCGACAGCCCCCTCGGGAGGGCACAGTGCCCACCACCGGACACTCGCCCGCGACTTCGTGCGCCAGCCAACATTGACCCAGGGGAGGGCCGCCACGGCGCGTGAAGTCGGACACGCGGGCCGCGCCTGCCCGCTCGCCCGGGAGGAAGGCGCGCCCGGCGGTTCCCGGGCGCGCCCCGCGCCCTTCCCGGAGCGCCTGGACTCACGCCGGCACGGCCTCGGGCCCTGTCGCCCGAGGCCGCCCGAAGCGCCGGCGTGCGAGCCCCGCGTCAGAAGCAGCGCGCGCGAGCGGCGACACCGGTCTGGTTCGAGGAGCCGCTCAGGTACCAGTAACCGGAGTCGTTGTAGATGCGCACGTACTCACCGCTCCCCTCGAACTTGCCGCGCACGAACGTGAGGCCGCAAGCGCGCGTCGAGGGCGTCGCCATGAGGTAGGACGCGGGCGAGCCCTGGTACCAGGCGACTTCGTTCGTATACGCGGGGTCGGTGCCGGACGGCGAGACGTTGATGCACCGCGCGCGGGCGCGCACGCTGCTCTGGCTGGAGTTGCCGTTCAGGTACCAGCTCCCGCCGCTGACGTAGGCGTGCACCCACTCTCCGGTGCCGTTGAACTTGCCGGCGATGCCCACCAGGTAGCAGACGCGGTTGGTCGCGGTGCCCATGTAGACGGGGTACGCCATCGACTGCGTCCACTGGTACTCGGTGGTGTCCCCCTCCGCCTCCACGCACCGGGCCGCGCCGTGGATGCCCGTCTGCTGCGAGGCGCCGCCCAGGTACCAGGAGCCGCCCGACTGGAAGATGTCCACGCGCTCGCCACCTCCCTGGAGGTCGCCACCCACGCGCGTGAGGAAGCACGAGCGTCCGTCGGTGCCGCCCATGGGCTTGGCGAGGTTGCCCTGGGACCAGGTGAACTCGTTGCTCGCCACCAGCGCGGCGGACGTGCTGGCCAGCGACTCGGCGCCGGGCGTGGCCGCGCCGTTCTGCCCAGGCGCCTCGGTCAGGTCCTCGGGGCCGCAGCCCCACAGCACGGCGGGAATCGTGAGCATGACCAGGGTATGACGCAGCTTCGACATGAGGGTGTCTTTCTCGGTGATGGGTTGGAGCGCGCGTTCGCGCCGCGGCCTGCTTGAGCAAGGCACATGCCGCCCGCGTGTCGTCGCGCGCTCCGAGCGGGCGACCGTCTTCGCCCCTCACGTGGCACCACGAATGGCACTCGGGTGGCACATGCCCCCGGGTGTGCCACCTGGGTGCACGCGCGCGTGTGGTAGCGTCGGGCCATGCCGCCGCACGGCGCAGATGGACCGCCCCTGACGCCCCC
>NZ_SRLW01000236.1:0-15840 GCF_006518215.1 Myxococcus sp. AB025B | reverse complement strand
CCTCCTCGGCGAAGATGCTCCCCAGGAGGCTGGAGACCGCGGCGGTCTCCGCGAGCTTCGCCTGGACGCTGCGCATGTCGAGCGCCACCCGCTCGCCCTTCGCTGGAGGTGGCGCGGGGATGGCGAAGCCCTGCTCGGGGGCGCCGGCCAGTCGCATGGAGACGGGCTCGGTCGCGGGGCGTGACGCGGTGGCGGCGTGGACGCGGGAGTAGACGCTGTCCTCGTCGAGCCCCAGCATGGCGTAGAGCTTCGACAGCGTCTTGAGCTCCTGGGGTGACACGTCGCCGTCGGCGACGGCGACCTCGACCAGGAGGTTGCCGAGCGACGTGCGGGCCTCGGGCGTCAGCGCCTCCACGCGCTTCTTGTGGCCCGCGCTGGAGGCGGGGCGCGCGAGCAGCCAGGACACGTGGGCGCGGAGCCGGACCTTCTCCGAGTCGAGCAGTCCCTGCGCGGCTTCGACGAGGGCCTCCATGCGGTGGACTTCATCCGTGGAGACGGTGCCATCGGCGGTGGCCACCGCGGCGGCGAGGTGCAGCATCGCGAGCGCGGACAGGTAGCTCGCGGAAGGGGCGCTGGGTGAATCGGGGGGCAGGGGGAAGAGCCACGCGGACTCGTCGGGGGAGAGCACGGCGCCGCCCATGCGAGGGTCGGGCTCCATGCCGTGGCCCAGCTTCTCGAGGGCCTGGGCGAGCCCCACGGCCTCCGCCTTGCTGAGCTTGCCGAGGGTCGCGGTGGGCCAGTGCTTCAGCAGTTCCTTCGCGGGCACGGGAGCGGAGGGGTTGTCCCCGAGGAATTGGCGCAAGAGGGCGCGGAGAGCCTGCACGTCCGAGCCTCCGTCGATGGACGCCGCGAGCTCGGGAGGAAGCAGGGCCAGGGCGCTCATGCTGTTGCGCGCGTCGGGGTTCTTGCCCACCCAGCGACTGTAGGACTCGAGCGACTCGCAGCACTCCTCGATGAGCGCGCGCACGGGCTTGAGGGCGGTCTCGGAGGCCTCGTTGATGGAGGCTGAAGACAGCCGCACCGAGCCACCGAAGGATGCGCTCGCGGGGTTGTAGCGGGCCTCCACCTTCGCCTTCAGGGCGCGAGGGATGATGCCCGCGCCGTGGTCTCGCAGATAGCGTGCACGAAAGAGGGCCTGGAACTCCTCGGGACAACGCGTGGCGGGAGTTCGCAGCCGGGTGACATGGGTCTCCACGGCCCAGACAAGGGCCCAGTCCGCGGGGAGCGGAAGCGCGCGAGTGGCGGCGGTGCCCGCGGCCATGCGCACGTCGAACGAGGCGGAGCCGGCGCTGCGCAGCCAGAACTCGGGGGACTCCTTCAACAGTCCATCCTCGCCAGCGCGGTGCACGCGCAGGACGTCGAGGAAGGCCGAGGCGTAGCTGGCGAAGGAGCTGTTCTCGCCGTGGACGTCGAGGAGACCTTGGACTTCGTCTTCGATGAGACGGGCCTCGGCGAGCGCGGCGGGCTCGGTGCCCAGGTCGTGGAGCACGCGTCGCTCCAGCCCGTAGAAGAACAGGAAGACGAAGCCGATATCGATTCCAGGCTGACGCCGTCCACCCGCGAGCCACGCGAGATAGCCCGCACGGGAGGCGGGCGAGAGGTCCGAGTACGAGGGCCAGTATCGCAAGCCCTGTCCACCGCGATTGGGGCGAGCGGCGACCTCGAGCTTGGGGTTGATGAGGGCCGGCTCGGTGTTTGGGGTCTTCACCGCGCGCAGGCGCGAGCCCACGTAGACCATTCCATCCTTGAGCGTGTAACCGGCGACCTCGATGGACTGGCCCGGAGCAATCCATGCCGTCTTCTGCGAAGCGGGAGTCGACGGCTCGGAATCAGGCGCGGACGCAGGCTCAACGGACCGCGCGGGTGCGATGCGCTGCACGGTCCCGACGGGCTTCTCGCTCGGGGTCGGCGGAGTGATGGCGGCGCGCGCCGATTGCGCGGGCTCGACACGTGAAGCGGTCGGCGTGGAGGCGGCCTGTGCGAGCGGCTCGGCGGCGCTCTTCGCAATGGCCCGTGGCTCATCCGCGATACGGACCCTGAGCCCTTGTGAGAGCCGGGGCGCGCTCACGTTCTCGAAGCGCAGGGCGATGGTGGACGAGTCGTGCGAGGTCGGGGCCGTGACAGCCGCGAGTCCGACGCCAGCCCGCGCCTGCTGCGCGGCCTTCATCCGCGCATTGACCTTGTTGAGCCAGACGATGCCACCCCATGTGCCCAGCCCGAGGACGACCACGCAGCACAGGGCGCCACCGGCTCCATCTGACTGAGCGGCGGCCACGAGAGGCGGCAGCGCCTGAATCCATACCGCCATTGAGTTGCTCCCCGCCCGGCGCCAAAGGAAGGCGACCGCTCACGTCTGTCTCTACCCGTGAAGTGAATGGTAACGGGATACAGTCGCGAGCGTGAGGGAAAGGGCTCCCCGGAGTCTCACCCCGGAGTGGTATTCCCCTCGGGGCGGTCATGACCCAGCGTGGGTCTGAAGGGTGTCGCGGATTGCGACGCCTTGCTCATGGTTGGGTTTCATTGCCGGTGTGTGATGCCACTGCCGCTCATTCCCGCCGCGTTCCTCCTCGCAGGTCTCATGGGCTACGGCGCCAAGAAGGCGTACGACGGAATCGACAGCATGAAGGACGCCAAGGACCTTGGCGAAGAGGCCGAGGCGCGACATCGGGACGCGGTTCAGCGGTTGGACGGTGCTCGCGAGGTGCTGCAACAGCAGCTCGACGCCCAGGTCGCGTCCATCGACGCGGCCATCGCGCTGCTGGCACGGGCGTGCACGCGCGTGGAGGAGCTGAGCGGGGTGCTCGGCGCGCTCGATGAACGCGCGGGTCGAGCCCTCGACGCGCTGTGGGCGCTGGGAGGCCGGTTCGACGCGGAGGACGATGTCCACCTGGCCCGGTTCGCCACCGCGATGCAGCTGGTGAAGGCCCAGAGCGAGCTGATGCGGATGCCCCTCTTCGCCGCCGGCGGAGACCTGAACACCCAACTGGAGACCTTGCTGGAGCAGTCGCGTGGCCTGCTCCAAAGGGAGACGTCATGACGCTGAAGACAGAGCTGTCCCTGAAGGACGTGCTGACGGGCATCCAGGTGGTGGCCGACTGCGTGCGCGACATCCAGAAGGAGCGCACGGAGCAGACCCGGCTGCGTGAGCAATCCCGGGTGGATGTCGAGCACATCCACGCGATGCGCGACGTGCTCATGGACTACCTGGACCGCAGCTTCGACGAGCGACGGGAGAACTTCCGCCAGCTCTTCGAGCGTCTGGACGGCGCCATCGCCAGCGACAACGTGGGGATGGCGGCCGCGGTCCTGGAGTCGGTCGTGAAGCTGGCCGACGCCTCGCCCTTCAAGGCGCTGCGGGATGTGGCCGCGACGCGCGCGGCGCTCGGCAAGGAGACGGAGTGGAAGTTCTGAAGGGCGAAGTCCACGTGGGGAAGACGTGCGCGCGGGGGGACGCCTGCCTGCCCCTGGACCTGTGAGGCCGGGATGTGGGGACTCGGGGTTCTCGGCTGCCTGGAGCGTTCACATGTTGACGCGGAAGCAGCGGATGCGTCGGGTGTGTGGTTCCGACTCTGGAACGACACGCATGGGGAGGCCGGGACGATGAACCGCAAACGCCGGGTCAGGGGGTGGGCGCTCGGGCTCCTGCTGGGCGTCTGGGGCGTGAGCTGCGAGCGTCACGAGGACACGGGAGGAGGCGGCGGCGAGGGCCTCCCCTCCGCGAAGAACCGTGAGCTGCGCTCGGCGTTCTGGCGGGACCTCATGGCCTCGCGTGAGAAGGCGCCGGACCCCGAGGCCCTGAAGGGCCCGGATGAGCAGGGCGTGGGAGGCTCGGGGCGCGCCGAGCCCTCGGGCATCCTGCACGGCCGGGTGACGTGGGTGGGGGACAACGAGCTGCTCGTGCGCGACGGCGCGGGCGTGGAGCAGGACATCGAGGTCGTCCCCGGCACGCGGCTGCGGCTGAACGGGAACGCCGTGGGCCTGGCGTCGATGCGTGAAGGCGACGCCGTCAAGGTGACCTACGACGACGGCCCTGGCGGCTGGGTCGCGCGCGAGGTGGACGTGGAGGTGAGCCCACCTCGGGACATCTCCACCGAGCGCGAGGGCCGCCGAGGACGAGCATCGGGCGAGCAGCGTGGCGGCGGCTCCTCCACGCCGTCTCGCTGAAGACGCTCACCCAGAGGCCGCAACGTCCGCTCAGAACGCCGAACCACTCGCGCGCCGTCCGGGTGACGCGCGGAGCGTGGGGTTGAGCTGGGGATGGCGGACGAAGGGCGCGCCGGCCTGGGCGTCGGGCGAGCGATTGATGGAGATGTCGTCCTCGGTGGCCGTGTAGCTCAACTCATCCACGGTGGCCGAGTCCAGTGCACGCAGGTACACCGAATCGCTGGTGTTGTTGAGCCCGAGCGTCCCGGACGAGGCGGACACGGTGTTCGGCGTCCCGGGCGTGTAGCCACGATTCCCTCCGAAGACGACGTACGCCCCGCCCGCGGGCACGAGCGTCCCGTTGCCGAAGACATGACGAACGCTGACGGCATCCGACAAGGTCCACCCCGACAGGTCGACGGAGGCCGTGCCGACGTTGACCAGCTCGATGAACTCGTAATCGGTGTCCGGCGAGGAGGTGCCGTCGCCGTTCAGGGTGGAGGGCTCGTTGGCGAGGACCTCATTGATGATGACCAGCGGCGCCCCCGGCGGCGCTCCGCCAAAGGCATAACGGCTGATGACCGGGTAGTGGTCGCTGACGACGTTGCCGTAGTCGGGAATCCCCGTAGGTCGGATGACAGTCAGCGAGCCCGGGACGAAGGTCCCGGCGACGCTCGCGTTGACGAGCGTGTGGTCGATGGTGTCGGAGTGGCTGGTGGTGGTGCTCTCCGGACGGCTCGACAGGGCCCCGGTGATGAAGGTGTAGTTCGAGTCGCTGGTGAAGTTCTCGAAGGGCGTGGCCAGCGGCACCCCGGCGACGGTGGTGATGGACACGTCCACGTCGTCATTCCAGTCTCCGATGACGAACACGTTCTGGAGCGCCTGGTTGTCGAGATAGGACTTGAGCCCGAGGCTCGCTTCCCGTCGCCGCCCGTATGAGGACTCATCGGCGAACGCCTTCATGTGCAGGACGATGACGGTGAGGGGCGTGGTCGTCCCTCGCAGGGTGAAGTCGACACGCAGGGGAGGGCGTCCGGCGAAGAGGGATTCGCTCTCCACGAGGATGAGCTCGGCGCTCTGGAAGGTGACGCTGTCGTCGTAGAGGATGGCCGGCTTCTGCTCGTTCGTGGAGTAGTAGCCGCCGGTGTTGGGGACGCGGCTCCAGTCATTGGCGACGAAGCCCTGGTGGTTGGGGAGCTGCGCGAGCACGGTCTCGAAGTCCTGATTGTCCACGACCTCGACGAGCCCCCAGATGTTGGCGCCGGTGTCGCGGAGGATGTCGCGGGTGTGTGCAATCTGCAGGTCGTCGAGCGTACCGCCAGGAGAGGTGGAGTTCGGAGGGCCCAGGGTGTCCGAGCCGAACCACTCGAGGTTCCAGTGGCCCACGGTGATTTCGACGCCCGCGGGGAGGATGTTGAGCGGCAGCTCGCGTGAGGCGAAGGAGTTCCGGTCGTCGGTCACCACGAACGTGATGCGCGGGGTGCCCGCCGTGGTGGGGGTGCCGGAGAGCGTCCCCGTCGTGGAGAGCGAGAGCCCCGCCGGCAGCGTGCTCGAGGTGCTCCACCGCAGGGGCGCCCTGCCACCGGACGCGGTGAGGGTGACGGAGTAGGGCTGGCCGACGGTGGCGTCGGGCAGGGTCGTGGTCGTCACCGCGGGGGGCGGCTCGATGGTGGTGAACGAGAGGCTCTTGTCCGCGAAGCGGCCGTTGGCGTCGGTGGCGCGCGCGGTGAAGGTGGTGGCGCTCGCGTTCGTGGTGCCGCTGATGAGGCCGGACGTGGAGAGGCTCAGTCCCGAGGGCAGCGTGCCCGAGGCGATGCTCCAGGTGATGGGCGCCTTGCCACCGGAGGCGGCGAGCTGGGTCGAGTACGGCTGTCCGAGCGTGGCGGGCGGCAGCAGGTCCGTGGTGACGCTGGGGAGCGCGTAGACGGAGACCGTGACCTGAAGCGTGGCGGCGCGGCTGGCGACGTCGGTGACGCGAAGGGTGACGGTGGAGGAGGCGGCGGTGGGGCCGAGGGTACCGGACACGAGCCCGTTGTCCGGTGAGAGGCTGAGTCCCGAGGGCAGCGTGCCCGAGGCGATGCTCCAGGAGAAGGGCGCGCGCCCGCCCGCCGCGGTGACGGAGCTGGAGTACGAGGTGCCCGCGTAGCCATCCGCGAGGGTGCCGCTCAGGGAGAGCGGAGCCTCGACGATGAGCGCGAGTGCGCGGCTGTCGGTGCGGCCATTCGCGTCGGAGACGCGCAGGGTGACCGCGTGGGAGCCCGTGGTCGAGGGCGTGCCGCTCAGCGCGCCTTGGGTCGACAGGGAGATGCCTGGGGGGAGCGCACCGGAGGCGAGCGTCCAGGAGAGGGTGCCCTGGCCACCCGTGGCGCCGAGGGTGTGTTGGTAGGCGATGCCGCGAGTCGCCTCGGGGAGGGTCTGCGTGGTGATGGTGGGCAGCGTGGAGACGGAGACGGAGACGGAGCGCGAGACGGTGCGGCTGTTGGCGTCACTGGCGACGACATTGAAGGTGAAGTCGCCGCTCTGGGTGGGCTGGCCGTGGAGGAGCCCCTCGCGGGCGAGGGTGATTCCGGGAGGGATGGGCCCCGTCGTGGTGAACAGGTACGGGGGCTTGCCCTGGGAGGCCTCGAGGGGGCGGGTGACGTTGTCGCGGACGTAGAAGCTCAGCGCGGGAACGGCGGCGAACGCGGGAGGCAGATAGGTCGAGACAGAGACCTCACGCGAGTCCGTGGCGCCGGCGGAGTCCGTGACGCGGAGGACGAGGGTGAAGTCGCCCGACGTGGTGGGCGTCCCTTCGAGGTGGCCCGAGTCGCGGAGGCTCAGTCCGGGAGGCAGCGTCCCGCTGACGAGCGCCCACGTATATGGCGCCGTGCCGCCGAGCGCGGTGAGGGCCTGGGCGTAGGTCCTGTCCGTATAGGCATCGGGGAGGTGGGTGGCGGTGATGGTGAGGCCGTCGCGGACGGTGAGCTGGAAGGCGGAGGAGGCCGAGCGGTTGTTGGCGTCACGGACCTCCAGGGTGAAGGCCGACGTGCCCGAGGTGGTGGGGGCACCGACGAGGGACAGGGCGTCGAGGCGGAGCCCCGCGGGCAGGGTGCCCGAGGCGAGATGGAGGGAGAGGGGAGGGCGGCCGCCCGAGGCCGTGAAGTTGAACGTGTAGGGCGCGCCGACGACGCCGAGAGACAGGTTGGTGTTGGCGAGTGTCGGCGGGGTGAGGACGGTGAGCTCGAACGGCTTGGAGATGCGGGTGCCGGAGGCGTCCTCGACCTGGAGGGTGGCGGAGAAGGTGCCGACGGTGGTGGAGGTGCCGGACACGAGGCCCTGGGTGGAGATGCTCAATCCCGAGGGCAGCTCACCGCTGGCGAGGCTCCAGACGAGGGGGGCGGTGCCGCCGGAGGCGACGAGGGGCGTGGCGTACGACTCACCGAGGTAGGCGTCGGGGAGCGCGGTGGACTGGATGGAGAGCGGATTGCCGCCGCCATCGGAAGGGCCTGGGCCCGAGTCGGGCGTGTCGGGCAGCTTCGGTGGCGGGGAGCTGGAGCAGGCTGCGAGAGAGACAATGAGCAGCAGCGAAAGGGCGCGGCTTGACCGCATGGAGACTCCGGTCCGTCGGAGCAGGAGGTTGTGCTCCGTGGTGCAGTCGACACTGTAGTCACCTGGAATGACATGGATTCAAGGCCGCCCAGGCTGCGGCCAATAAAAAGGCCGCGGCCCCCGAAGGGACCGCGGCCGGTGTCTCAGGAAGACGGAATCAGACTACGGGTTCGCGACGCCCCACGAAGACGGCCCCACGGCCCAGTCCGCCGCCATGTTGGTATCCGTCGCGCTGACACGGCGGATGGTGACCGTATCCGGCGTCACCTGCGACGTCGGGATATCGGTCCAGTTGGCCGAGACCTCGATTGCCGTCGGCGACGAGGTCGTCGAGCAAAGCGCACCGCCACAGTCCGCAGGCAGCCATTGACCGGCGGCCTGGATGGCCTGCAGGTTACCTGGGAATGCATTAGGAGGAGTTCCGACTGTGCGCCCGAACGAGACCGCATCCTGCATCGTTCCTGCAGCATCCTTGACCAGGAGGATGCGGCTGGAGAAGGTGAGGCCCGTCGCGCCACCCTTGAAGTCCCATGCGGTGTCATAGTTCGCTGGCGTCCCGCTCTTGGGGAACTGGTCCTTGGCGGTGGTCTCGCTCGCGTACGCGGCGGCCTCGGCAATGTGGACGACGATGATGTCGTCCTGGGCCACTGTGACATCCGGGAACGTCAGGAGGATCGTGGGCGAGTTGACGTCCTGCTGGAGCACGATGCCATCAGTAGTACCTCCCTGGAGGACCTGCAGCTCGACCAGGTCCTTGCCGCTCGGCCCGTTCGGCTGAACCTCGGTGATGCGCAGCACCGCGCTGACGCGGAAGCCCGTGAACTCATCTGTGTTGTTCGGCGCGACCACGCCACGGCCCCTCGAATCTCTCACGGTGTCCGCGACGGTGACCGTGTATGCGGCACCCGCCGTCTGGGCGGTTGTGGTCAGAGAGACCTGGCGGCCCGTCACCTGGAACGCCGAGGCGGTGAGTCCATTGGAGAAGGTGAACTGACTGGCCACGTCGGTGATGCTGTCCTGGGCAATGCTGCGGTCGAACGTCAACGTGACCGCTGTAGACGAGGTCGCCACGGCAGTGACCAGCTTGGGGGCCGGGCACTCCGTGAGCGTGATGTCCGAGGCAGCGAAGGCTGAAGGCTGCGCGGTGGCACCGAACCGCCACATGGGGCCCACGGCGGTGAACTGACAGCCCGGGGCGAGTTCAAGCGACTGTGCGAAGCCCGTAGGCAAACGCAGCCGGAGGCCATCGGCCGCCGTGGTCATGCCAGTCGTGGTGACTCGATAACCCGTGAAGCCAGCTCCCTGACCATTCCCACTGTCAGTGAGGGTGCCCGTGAGCGAGATGAGCTCGTACGCGTAGGTGTCAAGCCCCGTGATGAGGTCTGTCGCGCTGGAGCGGTCGACGATGAGCGAGTTCACGCCGTGACCCTGGCTGATACGGGTGAAGTTCGTGACAGTGCTGGCCTCCTTGAGTTCGCTGGCGACCTCCTTCGCGGTGACGGTCAAGCTGACGCGGTCTCCCACGGAGACTTGGCTCAGTGCGGCGGCATCGGAGACGAACATCGCGGGACCGTTGGGCTCCGCCTGGAGGAAGAAGCCCACGGGATCGCTGTCGTTGTTCTGCCCCGGCACAGCGGGCTTGATGAACGTGACGTAGGCACCGTTGACCGCATGGTTGATTGTGCCCTCGGGGTCCGCGTTCAGGAACGCCGTAATCTGCTCGCTGGTCTCCGCCGCCGTCGGGCCCGGAGCCGTCTCGCACGCGTTGGTCGTCGTGTTGCAGACCTGTCCCGCCGAGCAGCTCGCGTTCGTCAGGCACTGCACGCACGCCGTGCGGTTGTTGCAGACGGGCTTCGTCGGGTCCACACCCGCGCACTGCGCATCGGTGACGCAGACCTCGCACTGGCCGCGGCCGTTGTTGCCCGTCGTGTCGCAGAAGTCACGGGCGCTGTCCGGCACGCCGGCGCACTGCTCGTTCGTCGTGCAGCCGCACAGATAGTTCGCGTTGCAGGCCGGCTTGGTCGCATCGCAGTGCGCGGTCTGGTCCGCGGTGCACTCGACGCACGCCGTCGGCGTGGTGTCCGTGCGGCAGACCGGGGTGGACGGGTCGCACGAGGCGTTGTCCGCGCAGCCCTCGCAGGCGGTGCCCGTGGCGTTGCACGTCTGCTCACCCTGGCAACCCTCGGTGGCGTTGCACACCTTGCACTCGCCCGCGCCGTTGTTGGCCGCCGTGTCGCAGATGTTGGTAGGAGAGGAGCAGCCCAGGTCGGGGCTCGTCCCCGAGTCCATGCAGACCTTGCACGCGCCCGCGCCATTGTTGGCCGCCGCGTCGCAGATGGGCGCCGTGGCCGAGCAGCCGTTGTCCTGGCCGTTGCCCGTCGCGGAGTCCGTGCACGCCTTGCAGACGCCCACGCCGTTGTTGCCGGCGGGGTCGCAAACCGGCGTCTCGGCGGAGCAGCCGTTGTCCTGGCCGCTGCCCGTGGCCGTGTCACGGCACGCCGTGCACACGCCCTTGCCGCTCGCGCCCGTCGGGTCGCAGATGGGCGTCGTGGCGGAGCAGCCCTCGTCGGTGCCCGCGGCCGTCGCCGTGTCACGGCAGGTCTTGCACACGCCCGTGCCCGAACTCACGTCGCAGATCTCACCCGTGGCGCAAGCCGGGCTGCACGTCACGCCCGCGTCCGGCGTACCGGAGTCCGGCGTACCGGAGTCCGGCGTGCCCGAGTCCGGCGTACCAGAATCCGGCGTGCCCGCATCCGGGTCCGGCGGACGGGTGACGGGCTCCTGCTTGCAGGTGCCGTCGTCACAGACCCACTCATTGCCAGCGCTCGGCTGGCCGTTGTCGGCGCGACAGTCAAACTGGTCGACGCACTCATCTCCACAGCCCGTGCCCAGCGTGACGAACACGGCGGTCATGAGAGCTGGAAGCCAATTTCGCTTCAGCATGCGGTCCCCTCCATTGGGATGCGGCAGGTAGTAGCCCCGCCCCCTTACACCCGAACCCGGAGAGGGTCCATTGCGGGGCCCGCGTGACACCGCCATGTCACGCGGGATTCCCTTGAAAAGTCAGGCTTTCACGGAGTCTTGCGGGGTGTCTGGCCGCGTTGACCCGCGTACAAGTCGATGACCTGTGAAATCGCGCTCTGACACACCGCGCAGAAGGGTACCCGGTCCCGCGTGAACATGACGCAGTCGAGCTGGGGTCGGTAATACCCACGCGCCTCGTAGTTCGCGCCCTCGAAGGCGCCCACTTTTCCCGAGTACTTCTGGGAGGAGAGGAACTTCTCCTCCCAGTCGCGCTGGGCGATGAACAGCGAGTCCATCTCCGACTCCGGCTTGCGCTGGGCGCGGACCTGGCGGCGGCGCTTCTGGATGTCGTTGGAGTGGTTCTCGTAGGCCTCCTTGCCCCAAGGGGTGGGCAAGGGTGTCCCAGTCGTCACCAGATGCTTCCACTTGATCTGCTCGGGGTCCTTGAGCGCGGTGACGTTCTTCTCCCACGGCTCCAGGCGGTCCTCGCTGGGGACGTAGACGGACTCGGAGGTGTAGTACTCGTCCGCGAGCCCCGCGAAGTGGTGGCCGAACTCGTGGACGAAGACGTAGGGGGCCCACAGACTGTCGGATGCCACCGTGCCATAGAGGCCGAAGATGCCTCCGCCTCCGTAGGTGTTGCCGTTGGAGAGGATCTCCACGAACTCGTAGGGCGCGAAGGCGGACAGCTCGCGGAACGCCTTGTTGTCGAAGGTGAGCACGTAGCGCTCGCTGCCGAACGCGTCATACGTGGTGCCCACGGGCGAGCGTTTGTGGACGCCGGTGGAAGGCCGGGAGATGCCGGACTGCGTGGCGGCGGGGACGAGCCCCCAGACGTTGAAGTCCGCCTTGCGCTCCTTGAAGGGCGAGAAGGTGAAGAGGATGTCCACCATCCGCTTGGCGTCCTTCTCGAACTTGCCGCGCTCGGCCTGGGTGTAGCCGTCACCGAGGATGAGCAGGTCCACCTTCTGCTCCGGCGGCCCGTTCTCCAGGAGCTTCAGGAGCGGGCCCGGCGCGGGAGGCGAGGACGGGTCCACGAACATGCCCTTGGGGTCGACGACGAGCGACCACACCTCGCGGAAGGCGTTCTGTGCGTCGCGCTTCTTCACGAGCACCTGCACGGGCCGCTCGGGCGTGGGGAAGCGCAGGGACTCGTGGAAGGTGCGGTTCTCGCTCTTCGCGTCGGTGGTCAGCTCCCACTCGCCATAGATGGAGGCGAAGCCGCGGGAGAAGAGGAGCTGGTTCGTTTCGCGATCTCTCACCTCGTACAGATACTTGCCGAGGTTGGTGTCATCGATGGTGCGCTGGGGATGTCCCGGCCAGGGCAGCGGCTCGATGACGACCTTGTCGAGGCTGAAGCGCTCCTCGGTGGCGTTGCCGGTGTGGAAGTAGTCCACTCGGAGGGTGCGAGGGGCCGCGGCGGAAGCGCTCGTGACCAGCAGCAGGAGGGCAAGTAGGGCTCGCGTCATGCGCGGCACTCTACGCCGCGGATGCGAGGCTGGCGCGCCACGTGCGCGAAAGCGCGGCCTGTCTGACGCAGCGAGGCACGGCGGGCCCACTCCTCGTGGGAGTGGGCCGCCGCCAGGTCATGAAGGCGCGAAAGTCAGAAGGTTCCGGAGAGGCTCGCGGAGAAACCATCGCCGTCCGTGGCGACGCCCACGGAGACAGGCGGAGGCGCCTCGGGTGAGGGCGAGAGAAGGAAGAGCACTGCGCCCGTTGCGGCCGCGGCACCGCCTCCGACGAGCAGCCCCGTGAGGAGGTTGTTCTTCTGCACGAGGGAATCACGCAGGCGCAGGGACTCCTGGTCCGTGGAGCGGATGCGTCCGTTCTCGAGCCGCTTCTCCAAATCGTTCACGTCCTTCTGGGCCAGCAGTCGCACCACGCCCGCGCCACCCAGCGCAGCCACGCCCGTACCGAGCAGGACGTAGGACGCCACCCGCAGGCCTGGAGTGGACTGGGATGCAGTGCCCGTGACGCCCTCCGTCAGGCGGTCCGGCGCGCTGACATCCAGGCCGCTTCCCGGTGGAGGTCCGTTCTTGTCGGTGGTGCTGGGTTGTTCCCAGGGCGCGCGGCCATTGGAGTTCATCACCACGAGGTTGGAAGGGGAGCGCCCCGTGGTCACGAAGTCGACGAGCGCGGAGAGCGCTTCGGCGGGAGCGTCGAGGCCCTGGGTCTTGAAGCCGCCTTCACGCAGCTTCTGGCCGCCTTCGACATTGAGCACGGTGGCCGCGAACCACTTGGGGCCGCTGCTGGGGCGCTCCAGGCGCACGACGATGACCTCCTCGACCCCGAGCGTGCCTCCCAGACGGACCGCGTGGCTCAGGGTCCGCTCATTACTCCCATCGGTCGTGGTGAGACAGGGGAACGGCGTGGCGATGATGGAGCCCTCGTAGGCGAGGTCGACGAGCAGCGGCGTATCCACGCCTTGCGCCTGGATCTGCCGGGGGAAGCTGATGGCGTCGCCCTTCACCACGGTCAGGTCATAGGTGCCTGCCGGAACATCGAGCGTCATCGGCGACTGGCCTACCTTGAGACCATCCAGATAGACGTCCGAGGTCGGCAGTGTGGAGCGTATCGAGAGCTTCACCTTGCGAGCCTGATTCATCTCCCGCCGCAGCTTCTCGAAGCCCTGCCTCACCGAGGGGGCGAAGTAGTCGGGGTCGAGCGCGTACGTGGGCTGAAGCCGCAGCACGTTGCGGAACGCGGTGTCGCTCTCCTTCTGTCGCGACATGGCCCGGTAGTTGATTCCATGCAGGAGTTGGGCGCTCACGAAGAGCTTCCGGCGCGTCTCACCAACGGGGAGCCGGTTGATCTGCTGGAGCGCCTCGTCGACGAGCTGCGCGGCCTTGGCGTTGCGGTTTTCGTAGAAGTGGTCCTGGGCAGAGTCGAGCTGGCGCTGGAGGTCCTCGTAGCTCTTGCTGGGCTGAGGGAAGAGGCGCTCGCTGAATCCCCCCGTGCTCAGGACGTCCTGTTCGGGGCGGGACACCAACGCGCCGAGGAACGCATTGGCCTGGCTGCCCAGCTCCGCGTCCTTGCAGTCGCCACTCGCGACGACCATGCGCCGAGGAGCCGCGAGTCCGAGTGCCGGAAGTGCCGCGATGAGAATGATGAAGAATCGGAGAGCTGACATCGGAAAGGTCCGTGGAGTTGTACAGAGCCGCTGCGAAGAGAGGTGCTGAACGTGATGCGGTGTTCGAGGACTAGCGGTTGAAACGACGCACTCGCATTCGGGAGAACTGGTTGACTTGTCTCCAGGACAAGATGAGCTCGCCCTCTCGCGTCAGATGAAGTGAATGAGGGCTGCTGTTGTTGAAAGAACCGATGTTGAGACCAGCGTCATCAAGCGATTCCCACTGACGACCCGTCCAGCGTGCTGCGTGTACTTCGGTCCTGTTTGCGTGGACGTAGTTTGACCAGACTGCGAAAGGAGTGCCCTCCTTGTTGGCCTGGACTACGTGGTTGAGAGCCGTGTAGTCCTCGAAAAATATTTGGGCGCCTTCTGAAACCCAGTCTGTCTCAACCCATCTGGACACCGTTAGGGGACTGATCGGACCTTTGCTGCCATCGGACCATGCGATAAAGGGTGTGTTTCCTGCCCCTATTGTCAGTGAGACGCGCGGCCCCTGGTGTGAGATGTAATGCCCGCCGCTGGGGAGTTGATTCCATGTGCCGTTGATGAACTCGTTGACGAAAATTGAGTGGATTTCGCGTTCGTTGGCAATCCACGCGACGACTGGAGTGGCGTCGCTCTTGTATCGCAGTACAGGGCTTGTTGAGTCGTTCGTGACAGATAGGGCGCTGAAGCAGTCGCCGATGCGGCTCCACTCAGTTGAGTTCCATACCGCGGCACAAACAGTCGTCTCTTCCTGGCCTGTCGACTCGCTCCAAGTAATGGCTGGTTGACCAGATGGGGACCACTCAAGATGGGGATGCATTTTTTGTGGCATTGCTGCGTTGCTTTCAACGCTTGTTCCTAATTGCTCCCAGGAACTCCCGGTCCACCGGGCGACATGCACGCGCATAATGAAAGAACTGACGTCGTGCAGTTCTGTCCAAGCCACGATGGGGTTCCCCTCTGCTGTGAGAAGGAGTGAGTCCCCATAGAAACCATTGGGACTGGTGGCTACAATTCCGTAGTCAGTCCACTCGCCAGCTGCAAAGCGTTTGACACGAAGAATGCTATAAGAAGACCGCGTATCGCGCCATACGGCAATCAGGTTGCCGGAGGTGTCGAATGCGTAGCTTTCCATCGTTTCATAGCTGGAGAAAGACGTGCGCGCCCCATCTCCAGTCCCCCACGGAACCCAGAACGGAACCACCCAGTCCCAGCCACGTGACTCGGGCACCAAACTGTTCCCCGCCAGGTCCACCACGGACTCCGTGAGCACCAGTCGAACCGGGTTCGACGGCGCATAACCCTCGTCCGGAGACACCGTCAGCGTCTTCCCATCCCCCGACAGACCCACGGTCCGGGACACTTCCGAGTCACCCACCGTGAGCCGGACCGTGGTGCTCGTCACCGTGTCCACCCTCATCGGCTCCGAGAACTCCGCCTGGATGGGCGCCTTCACCCAGACCATCTGTGCGCCTGGCTCCGGTGTCCGCGTCACCAGCCTCGGCGGCGTCCGGTCCACCACCACTTCCCGCGACTCCCCCTCGAACACCGTCTCCCCGAACACCGTCCGGGTCCGCAGCGTGTGCTCCCCCTCCGCCTCCACCGTGGTGTCCCACGCATACACGTACGGAGGCTCCAGCACCGCGAGCACCTCTCCGTCCCGGAGCAGCTCCAGCCGGTCCGGGACATTCCCCGCGACCTCCAGCCGGACCTCCAGGACGCCATTCGTATGGGCCACTCCCGCGGGCGCGACGATGCGCACCTCGCTGTTCACGGGAGTGATTGCCGGCACCTCGATACAGGCCGGCGAGGACAGGAGGACAGCAGCCACCCAGGGCAGCAGGACAGGTCTTGGAGTGCGCATCACGAGGCGTCGGTGCAGGCCCCATTCCGTTGCCCACAGGACAGTCCTCCGCACATAGCAGCCCTGCCTCACCCCCTTCAAACCCCCTGCTTTCAACTGCTTACCC
>NZ_SRLW01000235.1:0-15925 GCF_006518215.1 Myxococcus sp. AB025B | reverse complement strand
GCGGGCGCTTCGGCCACGGGAGGCGCTTCGGCGGCGGGCGCGGCCTCGACGGCCGGAGGCGTCTCGGCGGTGGGCGCGGGCTGGGGCGCGCTGGCGCAGCCAGTCAGGAGAAGGGTGCCGAGGGCGCTGCTGGCCCAGGCTCGGTGGGCAATGAACTTCTTGGGGCTCATGAGGCTCCGGGAGAATTGGGGGACGCCGGAATCTGCCGGACCCGAAGGGCCGGCGTCCATCCAGGCAGGCGGGAAAAACACACGGGCGGCCACCCTATTCCTCGGGTCGCGCCATCCGGGCCATTCCGAGCTTTCCTGGCGCTCACGCAAGTCTCCGTCAGAGCAGACCCGCGAGCCCCTCGCGGGTCGCTCCGAGCGTGAGAGCCCGCGCGCTGACCGTGCCCCCGTGAGGCGACGCGTCGGGACCCGCCGACCTGAGCCCGTCCGACGCATCCACGGCGTCCAGAGCGCACCTCCACGACGGCGCCTGGCCCTGTGGCGGTCCGCCTCGAGGACAAGCGCCAGGCACCGACGACCCCGGGCACTTCACGACGAACCCGTCAGTCGGGTTCGCCGCCTGGTCCGCCACGGCGCACCTGGCCTCGACGCCCTCCGAGCCTTTCCGGAGAGCTCGCCCCTCGGTCCACCACGGCGACCAGGGGGGCGCTGCCCACCGCCCCCACGACGACGAGCCCTTCACCAGGGCTCGCCTCGGGGTCCACGCGTCAGCGCTGACCCATCACGGGCGCCGGAACGGGCGCGGCGGGAGCCGCGGGGGCCGGCGTCGCGGGCGGGGCCGGCGTCACCGCGACGTCCTGCGACAGGGCATCCAGGTCGTGGAACCCCTTCGAGGCCACGTCCCCGCCGCGGAACACGGCCCAGCCCTGCAGGTTGCGCTGATAGGTCCGCGTCATCTGCCACAGCTGGAGGCCGCTGTTGGCGACGTAGAGGTACAGCGCGCGCTTCGGGTTCCACGGGTTGGGCAGCGCCATCGCGATGCCGTCATCCGGGCGCCCATACGTCTTCCCCTGCCAGCGGAAGAAGCGCCGCCCCAACTCCACCGGGAGCTTCTTCTCCGAGGCCAGCCGCGCGAGCAGCGCGTTGTCCTCCGCGCCACCGAAGAGGACCAGGTCCCGGTCCGCGAGCTGCGCGTCCGTCACCTCGGCGTCCGGCGCGATGGGGACCAGCCGCTCGGTGAACACATCCGCGAGCACCTCGCGGTAGCCCAGCGCCAGCGTGCGCATGGACTCCGTCTGGCGCGCGGTGCCGTGCACCAGCAGCAGCCGCTCCCACGCGTCCGTCTGGTTGCCCAGCACCTGGAAGCGCTCACGCACCACGGGCACGTCGTTGCCCGCGTTGAACACCACGCGCACCGGCGCCTCGGCCGTCTTCAGGACGAAGGTCTCGTTCGCGGCGGCCTTCACCTCGATGCGCTCCAGCGTGGAGCCCTTCGCGGTGCGCACCTCCACCAGCGTGACGAAGTGCCAGGGCTTGGGGCCCGGCTGCTCCACCTTCAGCGTCACCTCGTAGCCGTCCTTCACCTGCGCCGCGCTCGCCTTGAAGCGAGGCTGCGGCAGGCCCGTGCGCTCCAGCCACTGGCCGACGAAGGCGCCCACGTCCTTGCCCGAGGCCTCCTGCGCCAGGCGCTTGAAGTCCGCGGTGGTGATGTCCTTGTTCGCGTACTTCGCGTGCACGGCGTTCATCACCTTGCTGAAGCCCTCGTTGCCCACGAGCAGGCGGAGCTGGTGCAGCGCGAAGGTGCCCTTGACCCGAGGCACCAGGTACGTGCCGTAGCGCCCGTACTCCGTCTTCGCGGAGGCCGGCGCGACGTCCGCCTCGCGCGAGGTCGTGAAGAGGTAGCGGTCATTGAGGTCCGCGAGCACGTCCCGCTGCGCCTCGAACGCCTTGTCCTGCTTGCCCTCCTGCCCGGAGACGTCCTTGAGCAGCTTCCAGTACGCGGCGGTGCCGCTGATCAGCCAGTTCTCGCCATCCGTCGCGGGGAAGAGCGTGTTGGACCACAGGAGCTTTTCGTCGAAGCCGACGGCGTCCTTCACGCGGGAGAAGTCACGCTTGAGGGCCTGCGGCTCCTCGGGCGCCTTCCACGTCTTCTGGGCCTGCTTGAGCTTGGCGGAGACGTAGAGCGGGCTGAACGTCGTGTAGCCCAGGGACAGGTGCGGCGTGGCGCCGGGCAGGTCCGGCATGAATCGGCTGCCGATCATCTTCTCGCGCAGCGTCGTCTTCCCGTAGTGGGCCAGGAACATCATCTTCTCGGCCATCTCGGACGTGGTGATCTTCCCGTCGCACGCGTGGGGCCGGTTGATGGGGCTGGAGGCCAGCATGCGGATGGCCGAGTCCAGGTCGAAGCCCTTCTTGCCGTGCTGCTGGTAGTACTCCCAGAAGGCGATGTCGCGGTTCCACGTGTTGAAGGCCAGGTCCGCGGGGGCGTTGTCCGGGTTGGAGACGGATTCCTTGCGGACCTCCAGGTCACGGTTGTTGTTGTTCGCCCAGATGAAGTCCTTGAGGTTGCCCGGCGTGTCGGCGGCGTTGCCCTTGCTGCCGGTGCGCCACAGGCGCGTCTTCTTCGTGCCGAGCAACAGGCACGCGCCCTCGTCCGTCTTCGTGTCCGCGAGCGTCCAGTCGTTGGTGTACAGGCCATTGTTCTGGTCCTTCATGATGCGCGCGACGTCGTCGATGGAGGACGCGTACTGCGCGGCCTTGCGGATGCGGTTGCTCTGCGGCGTGCCGTTCGGGTCGAACGGCGTCTGGCCCACCGTCGTCTCGCCGATGACGATGCCGGCTGCGTTGATGAACCAGTCCGCGCCGCTGTGGATGCCGCCCGGGAAGGTCTGCATCACGAAGCGGTGGCCGCGCGTGGGCTGCACGTCCAGCACCACGTCCCAGTGGACGCCGGTGTAGCCGTTCCACATGAAGATCTGCCCCATGATGGCGCGGCCATCCTTGGTGGCGGACTTCGTGGCGACGAAGGACGAGCAGTGGTCACCCTTCCCTCCGCGCTCGGCCTCGTCCTCGGCCTTGAGGAAGGTGCGGCCGGACAGCGAGGTGGAGGTGGCGCGGTTGGCCTCCTCGAGCTGGCCCGCGTCCACGGCGGTGTTGAGCGTGACGATGTCGATGAGGTCCAGGGGGCGGTCCTTGAACTTCGCCCCGGCCTTGTTCGCGCCGTCCGCGATTCCCTTCATCTCCTCCAGGTACTCGGGGTCGAACTTGCGCAGGAAGAGCGAGTCCGCGAGCAGCCGCTGGTGGCTCCAGCCCTTCGCCGGGTCGGCCTTGTCCTTCTGGACGCCGAGCTTCTCCATGTAGCGGACGATCTCCTGCGGCACGAGCTCACCGAACTGGTGGCCGCGCTCGTACGGGTCGCCCTCGATGTGGACGTAGATCCACCCGCCGTCGTCGTAGCGGAAGCCCTTGCCCGCCCATCTCACGGACTCCAGCGGCACGTACGCGTTGATGTCCTCCACGGGCTCGACGCGCACGTCGTCGTACCAGACGGAGCCGGTGGCCTTGCCGTTGCGGCCCAGGTGGAGCTGCACGCGGTCCGTGGCCTGGGTGGCGAAGAAGACGACGGAGGCGCGGCCCCCCGCGTCCGCGCTGGTGGCGGGCGTGCAGTTGGTGAAGGGGAAGCTCTTCATCGAGACACACGCGCCGTGGGGCGTGGGATAGCGCGCGAGCGGGTCCGCCTGGACGTCCTGGGTGCGCACCCACGCGCTCAGCCGGTAGAGCTGGCCGACCTGGAGCTTCAGCTCGCCAGACTCGACGGTGGTCTCTCCCCCGCCCTGCGGGCTCTCGATGAGCAGGCCGCGCGAGCCCTCCGCCTTGCGCGCGCCGCTCGAGGACACCTTGCCCGAGCCCCGGGCCGTCCAGAACGCGGGCACGGACGAGGCGCCGCCCGCGGTCTCGAAGCCTCCGTTGGGGACGGTGGTGGAGTTGACGGGCGCGGCGGCCACGGCGGGGGCGGCCGTGAGCAGGCTCGTGGAGAGCACGAGCGCGCCGAGGAGCTTCGTCGTCGGACAGGAGTCGGTCATGGTGTTCCCATCCCGAGCCTGCGGGGGCTTGAAGCTCGGGGAGTCGGGGCGCATGACACTGCCGTGCGCTCCGAGCGTCAACCCTTCCGGTCCGCCGCCGCACCTTGACGCGAGGCGCCTTCCGTCCCGCCAGATGTGCGCTGCCCTGCTCGCTTCAGCGCAGCAAGCGGCCCGACACGCCAAGAACGCTGCGCGCGGCCCGGCGCACGGCGTCCACGCGCCGGGAATCCACCCAGGGCGGCTCCACGGGCGCGTCCCAGTTGAAGTCGCGCAGCCGGGGCAGGAAGCCCTGCTTCACGCAGCCCTCCAGGCTGAACACGTGCAGGTCGTGCGTCCACCGCACCGCCAGTCGCAGGTCTCTCGACAGCTCGGTCCAATCCAGCGGAGCTGACGCGAGCAGCCCCGGCAGCTCCACGCCGCCGCCCGTGCTGCCCACGGCGATGGAGGTGGAGCCGGGCGCGTAGCTCCACAGCAGCGCGGGGCCCTGGGGGCGCACGAAGCTGGTGTAGAGCATCAGCACCTCGCGGTCCGTGGGCACGTCGAGCATGCCCGCCACGCGGCGCAGGACGGAGGAGCGCGCCTGGCGCTCGTCGACGATGAAGGGGAACTGGTACGTGTCCACCTTGTGGCCATCCGCGCGGATGCGCTCGACGAGCGCGCGGTAGCCGGCCTTGGCGTCGCGCGAGCGGCCTCCGCGCAGGATGAGGCGCGACAGCATTCCCGGGAGGCTTCTCAGGGGCGCGCGGGCCCAGCGGCGCAGCTCCTCGATGTCGGGCTCGATGTCCAGGCCCACGCTCGCCCACTTGAGGTCGTGCTGGGCGGACCAGGTGCGGAAGGCCTCGTAGCGCGCGCGGGCCTGCACGATGTTGCCGGCGTGGAACCAATAGCCCTGCTCGGGAGGGAGCAGGAGCCACGCGGTGACGGGGATGCCCTCGCGGTTGAGTCTGCGGACGACCTGGGCGCGCTCACCCGTCAGATCCACGAGCCCCAGGCTCACGCCCGCGCGCATCTCGCGCAGGTCCTCGAGGACGCCTTCAGTGTCGAACAGTTCGCCGAGTGGACCCGGTGCCAGCTCACAGAAGAACGTCAGGAAGTGGGGTTTCATGGCAGCCTCGCGCCTCCTCACACGCGTACCCCATTAGGGGTGCACAAATCGGCGGAGAGCAACCATGGAATTCCATCGCGGCCGGATGTTCGACCACGTGCACCTGCGCACCCGTGACCTGGAGGCAAGTCGGCGGTTCTATCAGGCCATCCTGGGAGTGCTGGGCATCCCCATCGGCGCGCACGGGCCGGGGCACTTCTTCGCGGACGAGCTGTTCGTGTCGCCGGTGGACCCGGGCTCGACGAAGACCTCCAGCGTGCACCTGGCCTTCCAGGCGAAGGACCGCGAGACGGTGCACCGCATCTACGAGGCGGCGCTGGCGGCGGGCGGGAAGGACAACGGCGCACCGGGTGAGCGGCCGTACCACCCGGGGTACTACGCGGCGTTCATGCTGGACCCGGATGGGAACAACATCGAGGCCGTGTTCCACGGTCCCTCGAAGCGCTCGGCCGATTCGGTGGTCGTCACGGCGTAGGCAGGGAACGCGCGCGACCCGCTCCGGGAGGTACCGAAGCGGGTCGGAGCTTCAGTAGGACCAGGGGAAGCGCTTGAAGTCGCGCTTGCGCTTCTGGACGAAGGCGTCGCGGCCTTCCTGGGCTTCGTCGGTGCCGTAGGCCAGGCGGGTGGCCTCGCCGGCGAAGAGCTGCTGGCCGACCATGCCGTCATCGGGCAGGTTGAAGGCGTACTTGAGCATCTTGATGGCGGTGGGGCTCTTGGTGTTGATCTCCGCGGCCCACTCGAGGGCGAAGTCCTCGAGCTTCTCGTGGGAGACCACGGCGTTGACCATGCCCATCTGGAAGGCCTCCTGGGCGGAGTAGTTGGCGCCGACGAAGAAGATCTCCCGGGCGCGCTTCTGGCCGATCTGTCGGGCGAGCAGCGCGGAGCCGTAGCCGCCGTCGAAGCTGGCGACGTCGGCGTCGGTCTGCTTGAAGACGGCGTGTTCCTGGCTGGCGATGGTCATGTCGCAGACGACATGGAGGCTGTGCCCGCCGCCGACGGCCCAGCCGGGGACGACGGCGATGACGGCCTTGGGGAGGAAGCGGATCTGCCGCTGGACCTCGAGGATGTGGAGGCGGCCGAGGCGGGCGGGGTCGGACTCGCCCTCTTCGCCTTCGTACTTGTAGCCGTCCTTGCCGCGGATGCGCTGGTCACCGCCGGAGCAGAAGGCCCAGCCGCCGTCCTTGGGGGACGGGCCGTTGCCGGTGATGAGGACGCAGCCGACGTCGGTCATGAAGCGGGTGGCCTCGAGGGCGCGGGACAGCTCGTCGACGGTGCGGGGGCGGAAGGCGTTGCGCACCTCGGGGCGGTTGAACGCGATGCGGACGGTGCCCTGGTCCACCGCGCGGTGGAAGGTGATGTCCTTGAACTTGGGGCCCTCGACGGGCTTCCAGCGGGCCGGATTGAAGATGGCCGAGACCATGGGTGCTCACTCGGGAGAAAGGGTGGAACCGGCGCGGACCCTACGCCGGCCCGTGAGGAGCGTCCATCGTGGAGCGCGCCCGTCTCACGCGTCGCCCCGGGAAATCGAACGAGCGACTCACGGCAGCCTGGTTCGAAACCTGACGACGCCCTCTCTGCTGCACACCTGCAGGGACAGATGCCGCTGCCAGATTCCTCCCAGAGACCCGGGACCGGAGGGCTAGTCCCAATCGCATACCCAGTGATCACCGAACCACACTCGCTGTTTTCCACATCGCCTTCGAATTCGGTCTGTTTATCCTCCGCGCACCCAGAGACGACTCCAGGCGCCTCCCACCCGGATTGACGTTGGACAAAGCCTGTCTTTGGGCCCTCAACCCACAAACACAGGAGTGCCAGGTATGTCTTCATACAAGGTGCAGAACCAATGGGGCGGCTCGTCGGCTCCTTGGAATCCGGGTGGCACGTGGACGATTGGTGGTCGGGAGAAGCAGAACGTCGTCGCCATGAAGGTCTCCTCCAGTGATGGAGGAAAGACGCTGACGGGAACCATGACGTACAACGGCGAGGGCCCCATCGGCTTCCGCGCCACCCTCACCAGCCCGAACAACTACGCCGTCGAGAACCAGTGGGGCGGGCCGACCGCCCCGTGGAATCCAGGCGGCACCTTCGTCCTCGGCTCGCGCCAGGGGCAGAACGTCATCAACCTGGACCTGACCTCGCCCAACGGCGGCCAATCCCTCACGGGGACCATGACCTACAACGGCGAAGGCCCCATCGGCTTCCGCGGCGACCAGGGCTGACCGACCGCTATCGCAGGAGCCCTCGCAGCGCGGATGGCGGGACCTCGTTGAACTTGCGGAACGTCCGCGAGAAATGGGCCTGGTCGGCGAAGCCCGTGCAGAACGCCACATCCGTCAAGGTCAGCTCCGGCTCACCGAGCAGCGCATGCGCGGCCTCGACCCGCGTGCGCTGCAGGGTGGCGGAGAACGTCGTCCCCTCCGCCTGCAAGGCTCGCTGAAGTCCTCGGCGGGAGAGGATGAGTCGCTGCGCGCACTCCTCCAAGGTCCATGGATGCAGCAGGTCCACGCTCATCAGCTTCTGGAGCCGGTCCCGGACCGACCGCGACTCCTCGCCTGGAACTGGACTCTCGCGAACAGGAACGTCCCGCGGTGACTTCCAGGCGAAGGTCGCCACATCGGTCTTCGCCGGTAGCACCTTGGGGCCCCGCCCTCCATGGATGACGACGGAGCGTCCTTCCGTCGACGCGAGCGACACGGTGAGCCCCGTGAAGCCCGCGGACTCCAGGACCGCCACCAGCACACCCCAGATGAACAGGTCATTGACCGCGCGAATCCTGCCCCCATCGATGGCCACGTGCTGAAGGGTCATCCGCGTGAGGCTCACGTCGCGCTCGACGAACCGGGTGCGGTGACGCGAGTGCAGGAATCGCTCGAGCGTCTGCCAACGCTCCATGGTGTGCCAGGGCGTCGCCCCGGCCCCGAGCGCGCGCAGCACCGGATGCGCGGACAGGGTCCGAAGCGTGAGCCCCAACTCCACCACCGGCCGCCAGCCATGCGCGTCCAGCACCGCCTGGAGGATGGCGACCTTGTCGCGCCCACCCGTGGCGATCTCCGGGTAGGAGCGGGCCACCGTGGCCTCGAGCACCCGGCGCAAGGCCGGGCTCGTCATGACGCCTTGGTCCTCCATGGTCCGCGAGCCCTCGTCAGCGGGTGGCCTTCTCCGTCCCGCCGGATTCTTGCGCACAACGGCCCCCGTTGCGCCAATCACCGAGCGCCGCCAGGAAGCTCGCATTGAAGTCCGCCCCGGAGAACGGGTTCTGGCTCGTCACCAGGTTGCAATCGCGCACGGCCCGCGAGCGACCAGGGAACGCCGTCTCATGGAGGTAGCCCGCGTCATCGAGCTGGTCGCCGATGCCACGAACCTCCGCGCGCGCCCCCATGACGAAGGTCTCGATGTACCACTCCTCGAATCCCGACACCGAGGTGACGCGTCGCCCCGCGAAGGGGCTCGCATCCGGAGGCAGTCGCGAGAGCAGCGCCGGGGCGTGGCAGACGAGTCCCACGGGCCGACCCGAGGCGCCGAAGTCGATCAACAGCCCGTGCAGCTCCGCATCGTGGAGCAGGTCCACCATGACGCCCTGCCCTCCTGGCACGAGGAGCGCCTGGAATTCCTCCGCCCGAGCCCGAACGTCGGCGATGGAGACCGGCGCATCCAATCGAGTCACCATCGCCTTGGCCGCCTCGAGCGCCTCGGGGTGCTCCTTCCAGTACTTCGGATCCATCCCCTCCGGGTCGAACGAAGGAACACGGCCACCGGGAGTCGCGAGCACGACCTGATATCCCGCGTCGACGAGCACCTTGTAGGGTTCGTAGAACTCGTTCAGGAAGACGCCCGTCTGACGAACACTCCCATCCGCGAGCTTCTGCTCGGAGGCCGCCGAGAGGACCATGAGCACGGCGCCCGGAGCACGGACCTCCGCCGGAGCAAGGGGCTCCGAGGGAAAGACCACGGCCCGGGTCGGAGATGAAGCACAACCCCAGCAACCCACCAGACTCGACAGCGCGACGAGCACGAGCCGCCCCGCGCGAGACAAACGAAACACATCCATGCAAGCCCTCCTGGTGACAGCGTCATCACCAGGATAGGGAGGCCATGTCACCTGGGCTTGAACGAACGCGCCAATCAGCTGTGAGCTCCATCCGGCGGGGACTTTGCCTCGGAAGAGGTGCTCTATTGGTCACGGGAGCAAGTTTCGAGGAGGTCTGACGCGCCTCCAGCGGCAGACGAGCCCGGTGGGTCTCGAATACCTCTCGCCCTCGTGCGCGAGTGCGGCCCGGCGAGACGCAACTGCGTTGCGACCGGACGCGCCAAGTAGGGTCACGCGCCCCCGAACCAGGACCTCACCGGGCGAGCTCCTCGATGGGCCGAGCTGGCGCACCCATTGCTATGCGCTCCGCGCCATGAGACCCACCTACCAGTACGGCGCCGCGGACGTCCACTTCGGACAGAGCATCCAACTCGGAACGTCGAGCCCCATCGACCTGAGCGGGAGCAGCTCCTACTCCATCGGCTTCTGGTTGAACCCCCGAGCGCCCGCTTATGACGGGGTGTTGCTGCGGTCCGGCACCTCCTATTCCATCGGACTGCATGGGCTGCTCCCCACCCTGCAGCTCCCTGGGATGAACACGCCACAGTGCGCGGAGATCGAACTGCTGCCAGGCCAATGGCAGTACCTCCTGCTGGTCTTCGAGTCGCAGGGAACCACCCAGGGCAGCTACACCTTGTGGGCGAATGGCACGCCGGTCATCGAGGGCTTCATCTCCGGCCCCACCACGACCAACGCCCCGTTCAGCCTGGGGAGCACGGTGGGCGCGCAGTTCATCAACGTCGCGTTCTGGTCCACGGCGCTGCCCGAGGGCGAGCGCCTCCCCACGTGGGACATCCCCTCGCCGAGCACCCACCTCGCCGCGTGTTACAGCTTCGTCGACGGCTCGAGCAACGACGTCTCCGGCAATCATCACAACGCGGCCACCTTCCAGGGCGGCGCCCAGGTGTTGATGGTCGCCCCGGCGCTGCGACTGATCAACACGGGTGTCCAGCCCTCGCCCCGCGACGCGCTCACGGTGGTGGCGGACGGAGCCCCCTTCAGCGTGCAGGGCTGGTTCAACCTCGACGCGCCCTCCGACTTCCAGGAGTCGTCCCGAACCCTGTTCTCATGCAGGGACCGGGACAGCGGCTACGGCTGCTCCCTGGGCGTGCAGTGGAATGGCGGAGGCTTCAATCTCGAGTTCAAGCTGGATACGGCGGGAGGCTCCAGCGGCTGGGGGAACAGCATCCAATTGCCCCCGGGCACCTGGCATCACCTGGCGGCCACGTACAGCAACTCCACGGTCCTCATCTACCTCGACGGCTCGCATGACCTGACCATCCCGTGCACCCTGCCGGTGTTGGCGAACCCGGTGTGGCTGTTCGGCGCGACGTACAGCCCGGACACCGCCGGGTCCACCCTCAACGAACTCCAGGGATACCTCCAGGCGGCCGCGCTCTGGTCCCGCGCCATCTCCGCCAACGAGGTCCAGCAGTACATGTCGCAATCGCCCGCGGACGCGGAGGGCTGCGTCGCGTACTACGCCTGGAGCAGCATCATGCTCACCAACCAGGTGACAGGGAATCCGCCGGTGCTCCTCAACACGGCCTTCCCCGCCACGGTGAGCACCCCTCCGTCGGAGTCCACGCCTCCTCCCGGGACCACCTCGACCCAGTTGGCGGTGGAGCCTCCGTCCGCGCGGCTCGAACCTGCTGTGCGCTGGTCCCGCGACGAGGTGCCCTACCCCGCGAACAGCTCGCTCTCGCCCGACCAGATCGAAGCCATCATCGCCGCCTACGAGCCGGTACTCGCCTCGGTTCCCGGGGCGCTGAAGGACCGTCTGCGCTCGCTGTTCCGGAACAATCTCTATCTTGGACTGTCGAAGGGCAACGGCCCCGGAGGCATGCCGGTGGGCGCCATCGCCGGCAAGGTGGAGGGCGCCGCGTATGTCTTCTACCACCACACCGCCAAGGGCCCCGTCGAGTGCGGACGGATGGAATTGGCCGTCGACACGGAGTGCATCGGCTGGGTCGTCTCCGTCGCCGCGACGTCCCTCTGCCTGTTCCTGACCGTCGTGGGCCTGGGCTTCTCCGCGAGCCGGGCCGTCTCCTCCTTGAGCAAGGTCGTCGGCGAGAGCACGCCGCTGCTCAAGGCCATTGGCGAGGCGGCCAAGGGCGCCACCAGCGGCAGCACCGTCATCAAGGTCATCAAGGCGCTCTACGTCGCGGGGACACTCGGAAAGGTTTTGGGGGACATGCTGACGGGGAACTGGGTCTCCATCGCCCTCAACTGCGCGTCGCTCATCCTCATGGTCGTGGGCCTCTTCACGTCCGGGGGCGCCTACCTGGCCGTCGTGCTGGCACAACTGCTCATCAACATCGCCGTCCTCATCGCCGTCATCGCGCGGAAGCCGAGCAACTGCTGCTGATGGGGCGAGGCCCGTTCCTCAGTCGCGGAAGAATTCGGACGGGTGAGCATCGACATAGCGCAGGAACCGACTCCGCAGCCGCTCCTCGTCCATGAGCTGGTTGCTCAGCGGGTCGAGGTGCTCGTTGAGCCAGGCTCGCGGACGCTCATCGATGATCCGGCGACGCTCGTTCCGCGTCGCCGGAGGGGTGGCGCCGAAGAGCGCGAGCAGGCCGGCTCGTACCGTGGCGGCATGCGCGTCAGCGCCAAGCTCATCGAAGGCCTTCAGCACGAAGTCCACGGCGGCCGGGTCGAAGTTGTACAGCGCCTGGTCCAGCCCACCATTCTCCACATCCCGGATGAAGTACGTCGTGAGGGCCAGCACCCGCTGGCCATGCGTCCCCACCTGCGCGGAATGGTCGAAGGCGGGCTCCATGAGCTTCCAGAGGCGCTCCTCCGGGGGAAGCCTCTCGATGCTCGCGCGAGCAAGGCGCGTCTCGACACCCAGCACGCCTCCTCCAGCGCCCTGGGTGGGGGGCGGATTCGAACCGGCGCTTGCCGTGTGAGGGGGGTGCGCTCCAGTGGCCCCGGACAGGGGCCTCCGCGGCTCCGTCAAGGGCTGTGCCTCGAGGCCGGAGTCGCTCACCGCCAGGACAACGTAGAGCGTCAGGCTCGGGTCGATGAACAGGGTGCGGAACTCATCGGCGGACAGCGCATGCACCGCCCAGCCCGTCGCAGCCTTGTCGTACCCGAGCCTCCCCGGCGCGGGGATGAACTTGAGCGCCTCCGTCGCCAGTTCCGGCCCCTGAAAGACGGGGACACCGTCTTCGGTCCCAGGCATCCACAACAAGCCGACACTCTCGCCCGCGGCGCTCCGCGCTTCGATGACGTGGTACGCGTGGCCCTCGGGAGGGAGGACGTCCGGCAGGCGCATCAGCCGCTCCGCGATCAGCTTGCTGACTTCATCGTTCGGCTCTTCGGCTGACATGGCATCTCCTACCTGGTGGATTCGTCGGGACAATCCCGAGGCACGCCCTCGAGTCACGTCCGGTACCGCGCGGCCTCGAGGAAGAACTGCGTCAGCGAGCAGTCCAGCAGCGCCTGGTGGGACTGCATGTACCGGCGGGCGCGGAGGAAGGGCAGCCAGACGCGCGTGCCCACGCGCACCTGGGACTCTTCCCTCTTCTGCCGCAGCACCCAGGTTCCCCCCAGCCGACGCACCAGGACCTCCCCCAGGTAGGCGCCCAACGCCGGTATCGTGTGTCCGTCGAGGACGTCGCGCGTGTAGCGCTCGGGGAAATGGGTCTTCCAGAAATGGAAGTCGAGGTCCGTCAGGGACTCAGGCGTCGCCTTCATGATGGAGGGCACCTCCGTGTGGAGCAAGGCCACGAGGCCTTCGGACAAGTCATCGTAGGATTCGAGGACACGCTCCGGATGCGTCACGTCCGAGGGATGGGCGACAGGGAGCCACTCCTCCGGTGGTTGCGGTCGGAAGGCGTTGAGCTCGGCAATCTTCCGTTGCCGCTCGCTGATGGCGAACTCGTCCGGCATCCGCGAGAAGAACGGCGCCACATCCGGGTGGAAGCGCGGCTCGACGGGTGCGAGCGCGGCGCTGCGCTCCCGCAGCGTGCGCAGGACTTTGTCGAAGTCGAGGTCCGGCCGGAGGTGGACATGGGCTCGGGCCTGCGCGACACGCGCCTCGTCACCGGCGAACTCGGCGGCAGTGGGCCACAACACCAAGAGGACGGAGCCGTTGGGGAGTTCCTCCACGAGGTGCGCAGGCGTCGAGAGCATCCGTTCTCTTCCCACCGATTCGACCAGCTTGGGGCCGAAGATGTTCAGCCAGAACAGCTCATAGATCTTGTCGAATCCATCCGGCTTCCATGTCGCATCGTCGCGTCCGAAGGCGGGAGAATCCGTGAGCTGCCGATCCGCCGAGCTATGCGCTGACGCATGAGGAGCGAGATATCGGGAAGCCCAGGCTCGGGCAAGTGCGACAATACCAAGACAAGCCTTCTCCTCCGAAAAGAAGGAGAGTGGCTGCACACTGAGCCTGACACTCAAACCGGGCTCTTCCTGCGTAAAGCCAAGCGAGAGCGCCAGCGACACACCCGGATTCTCTGAGCGAAACAGCCCCAGGCTCGAGCCGTAATCATCGCGCCGTTCCTCAATCGCCCGCCACACGGCATCTCGAGAGTACTTCCGCCTCCTGCTCGTCTTGACAAACGTTGGCATCCAGTCGCCAGCATGTTCCTCGAGAGCCTCAAGGAACGGGACCAATTCTGGCTCGACACCCTTCCCGGAATCGAAAGCCCCATCGAACAAGAAGCGCAGGCAATCCACTTTGTTCAAGTCATGGAGCGTCAGCGTCGTCATCTTCATTGGAACAGCACCTCCACGCCCTTGTTCCGAATCTGCGCACCCTTTACCGCATCCATGAGCATGTCGCCATCTGTCGGCAGAAGATCCTTGCCCTGGTACACGAGACGCACTCGCTTCACATCAGCATGCTGTCGCATGCCGTCCCGAAGAATCTTGAGCGTTCCGCCGTAGTACTTCATCGCGAGATTGGCGTCCGTTCTGACCTGCACAATCAGAGCATCTTCATCCAGGGCGGCCAGGTTCCGGCTCTTGAAGCTGAACGTCTCCACCCGAGGTGGCTGCCCGGATGGGGGACGCTCCTCGATGACGAGGACGTCGGCATACCGGAAGTCCACCTTCGACACGCCCACGTGCGTCTCGATGCGCGGCTGCTCGAAGTCACCGAGCCAGCGCCGCTGTGCGCGAGGCAGCGCGGCGTCTGCCTCCAGGATGGCGACCATGGTCCGCTCGAAGGCCATGCCGCGAGCATGGTAGGCGCGCATCCCCTCGTAGCCTTCCCACTTCAGGGGGCCCTTCACCGCTTCACCGTCCTGAATCTCCCTCAGCCGTCTCTTGCGGTAGGCGACGTACTCCCGCCAGAGCGGCGCCCCCTTCTCGACTCCCGGCGGCGGCGACTCCAGCCTCGGAGCCATCTGCTTCAGCAGCTTCACGTCCTTCGGCAGACGGGGCCCCTGGGACTCCAGCTCCGCCAGGAACAGCTTCGCCTTCGCGGACTCCGCGGCGCCCACCTTCGCGTCCTGTGCGAAGGGGTCCGGGCTGACGGGGCGCTTTCCCGCCGTGCCCCTCGTGGCCACCGCATGAGTGGACTCGCGGCTGACCGTCTCCATCAGCACGGCCTGCGCCCTCGCGGAGTTTCCGCGGGCCTCGTACAGCGCCAGCAGTCCCGCCTCTCCCCACTCGGCGGCCAGGAGGGCACCCTCGCGGCTCGCCTGGAGGTGGCGCAGCAGGTCGCGCGCCGCGTCGATGCCGAGCTGCTCCTCCAGGCGCGCCATCAGCGCCTTCATGCCAGCCACGTCGAGCGCCGGAATCCGCGGCCCTCTCGGGCTACCGCGCGACTCCGTGAGAGCACGAGCGCCCTTGCCCCCGGCGTACACCGCCACAGCCAGCGCGGCCGGCGCCAGCGCTCGCGTGGCCTGCTCGTACTCGCCCCGCACCAACGCGTACGCCCCATGCCCCGTCCCCGCCGCCAGGTGGTAGAAGCCGACCGGCACACCGAACGTGAGGTGGTCGAAGGCTCCCGCCGAGACGCTTCCCGGCGAGAAGTGCCTCTCGAGCAGGGACTTCTCCACCTCGTCGATGGCGGCCTGGTACGGCGAAGGCATCTGCCCACGCAGGACCATGAGCTCCGCGTATCGGGCCTCGCCACTCACCAGGCTGCTGGAGAACATGTCCCGGCCCGCGCGCCCCAGCCCGCGCAGCACGTCACGCCCCTGCTCTCCCCGCTCCGGGAAGCCCTCCAGGTCGAGCCCCCGCCGCTTCAGCTCCTCGCGGACGACAGGCATGCTCCCCAGCGTCTCCCCCAGTTGCTTGTCGCGGGCCAGCCGCCGCACCACCTCGCGCAGCTCGTCGTCGAAGGCCGTGTGGAGGACGAAGAGGGCGAGCACCTCGGAGTACGGCGCGCCGTACTTCTCCACGGACGTGGAGATGAAGGCCGCCCGCTTGTGACCGAGCGCGGCCGAGGTCGGCGCGTCCATCGGCCCCAGGGCGCCCAGGCGAACGGCGTCCCAGTCCGTGAGGGACCGCACCAGCTCGGCCATGTCCACCCCGCGCTGCATGGCCACGAACTCCGCGGGCGACGCACACGCCAGGAAGGGAGCCAGCACCTCCTGGCTTCGGGTCAGCCGGGGCCAGCCCGAGGGCAAGGCCTCGCCGCCACAGGCGACCGCTCCTCCACCTCCGCCCGAGCCGCGCGCTCCATCCTCGTGAGCGCCCCTGCCGGTGACGCCATGCCGATAGCCCATCGGCCCCGACC
>NZ_SRLW01000234.1:0-15988 GCF_006518215.1 Myxococcus sp. AB025B | reverse complement strand
CAACAACCCCTTCGCCAGGGAGTGGTGCGTCGCATACACGAGCACCGCGCCCACCAACACCGCCGCCGCCTCCGGTGCGCCCAACGCGAGCCCCACCGCGAGCGTCAAGAACCCCATCTGGCTGATGCTCGAATAGGCGAGCACCGTCTTCGCCTCCCGCTGCGTCAGCCCCACCAGCACGCCGTAGAAGCTCGCCGCCAGCCCCAGGACCACGAGCGCCTGCCCCACCTCGGGCACGCTCGCCTCGCCCAGCGGCAGGAAGCGCAGCCAGCCCAGCACCCCCACCTTGATGATGGTGCCGCTGAGCACCGCGCTGCCCGGCGCGGGCGCCACCGGATGCGCCAGGGGCAGCCACATGTGCAACAGCAGCACGCCCACCTTCACGCCGAAGCCCGCGAGAATCAGCACGCAGATGAGCGCGCGCTCGGGCGACTGCGCCACCACGCGCGGCACCTCGTCGAACGTCAGGTTGATGCGCGTGCCCGCGATGAGGAAGAAGGCCGCGAGCAGCAGCACCTCGCCCACCAGCGCCATGATGATGTACACGCGCCCCGCCCGGGCCGCGCGCTCCTCCCGCGAATGGACCACGAGCCCATACGCGCAGAAGGTCATCATCGCGAAGAACAGGTAGAAGCTCGCCATGTCCCGCGCGAGCACCGCCCCCACGTTCCCCACCAGCGTCGCCAGGTAGAAGCCCCAGAACGAGGCCTTCCGCCCGTCCTCGCGCAGATACCCTCGCGCGAAGAGCCCGGAGAACAGCCACAACACGCCGGTGAAGAGCAGGTACGTCCGCGTCACCTCGTCCGGCGCGTACAGCCGCATGCCCAACAGCACGTGCGGCCAGTACACCGTCGCCCCGGCGCTCAAGCCCAGCACCACCGTCGGGAGCGCCGCCCACGGCGCCAGCAGGGCGCCCACCTCGCGCGTCGCCGACGGCATCATCGCCACCATGAGCACCAGCGGCACGCCCAGGGTCGCCAGGACGAGCAGCGAGGGCACCTCCTCCCAGCCGCTCATGGCCGGAACTCCCGGTCCGTGATGAGCCTCGTCCAGCCCAGCGGGCTGAGCTCCGCGCCCGCGAACAGCCCCGCGGCCACCGACAGCACCGCCGTCACCACCGTCGGGAACAGCAGCGCCCAGCCAATCTCCCATCCATGGGGACGGGGGCTCGGCTTCCAGTCCTCGGGCGGCGCCTGGAACCACGCCGAGTAGACGATGGGCAGGAAGTACCCCGCGTTGAGCAGGCTGCTCAAGAGCAGCACCACCACCAGCCACGACTCGTTCGCCTCCAGCGCGCCGATGCCCAGGTACCATTTGGTGATGAAGCCCGCGACGGGCGGAATCCCAATCATCCCCAGCGCGGCGAGGGTGAAGGCCGCCGTCGTCAGCGGCATCCGCCGCCCCACTCCGCGCAGCTGCTTCACCCGGTGCAGGTGCAGCTCCTCCGCGTAGTTCCCCGCGCAGAAGAACAGGGTGATTTTCATCACCCCCTGATGCACCAGGTGCACCAGCCCCCCAATCGTCGACACCGTGCCGAAGATGGAGACCCCCACCACGATGTACGCCACCTGGCTCACCGTCGAGTAGGCCAGCCGCCTCTTCAAGTCCCCCTGCTGGAGCGCCTTCAGCGAGCCGTACAGGATGGTGATGGCCGCGACGATGGCCAACGGACGCGTCACCCCCAGCTCGTGCACCAGGTAGACGCCATACACGTCGTAGATGACACGGGTGATGCCGAACGCCCCCGCCTTCACCACCGCGACGGCGTGGAGCAGCGCGCTCACCGGCGCTGGCGCCACCATCGCCACCGGCAGCCAGCCATGGAACGGCACCAGCGCCGCCTTCACCGCGAGCCCGCCGATGAGCAGCGCGAAGGCCACCGTCAACTCCGCGCGGTGGTCCACCACGGCCGACAGCGCCCCCCGCTCGGTGAACTCCACCGTGCCCGCCAGCGTGTAGAGCAGCACCACGCCCGCCAGGAGCAGCGTGGCCCCGCTGAGCGTGTAGCGCAGGTACACGTTGCCCGCGCGCAGCGCCTCCTTCGTCCCGCGGTGGATGACCAGCGGGTACGTGGACAGCGTGAGCATCTCGTAGAAGAGGAAGAACGTCAGGAGGTTGCCCGCCAGGGCGATGCCCATCGTCGAGGCGACACACAGCGAGAAGAAGCCGAAGAACCGGCTGCGGTGCCCGGTGCCCTCCAGGTAGCCCACCGCGTAGATGGTGGTCACGAACCAGAGCACCGCGGACAGCGTGATGAAGAGAAGGCTGAACGAGTCCGCCCTCAGCACCAGGTCCGCGTTGGGGAAGAAGGTCACTCGCGTCTCGTACTGACGCCCCTGGAACACGCCCCAGGCCATGGCCGCCGTGAGCAGCAGCTTCGTCGCCGCGGCCGTCAGGTTGAGCGTCGTGCGCGTACGCCGCGCCTCCTCGGCGAGCAGGAAGATGATGAGCCCCGGCAACAGCGAGCTCAGCAGCACGCACAGGGGCAGCCAGGTGTTCTTCATCGCGCCGCCCCCACCGCCAGCAACCCCAACGGGAACCAGGGCACCAGCCCCAGCACCAGCGCGATGAGCGCCAGCGCGAACGGCGCCAGCTCGTTGCCCAGCGGGATGGCTCGCACGGTGACGCCCTTTGGCAGCGGCAGGAACGAGCCCCGGAGGATGCGGAAGACGTACGCCGCCGCCAGGAGGCTGCCCACCAGCAGCACCACACCCCACCACCACTGGCCCGTGGCGATGGACGCGTTGAGCAGCAGCCACTTCGCGATGAAGCCCCCGCTGGGAGGAATGCCAATCAGGCTGATGCCCCCCAGGCCGAGCGCCAGGAAGGTGAACGGCATCCGCCCCGCCAGGCCCTGCACCCCACCCAGCGTGGTGATTCCCACCGCCTGGTGGATGTTGCCCACCGCCACGAACATGGAGGCCTTGGCCGCCGCGTGCGAGACCACCAGGTAGATGGCCCCCGCCCGCGCATCCTCCGTCGCCATGGGGAAGACGAGGAACATGTAGCCGATCTGCGCGACGCTCGAGTACGCGACGACGCGCTTGAGCTGCGACTGGAGCAGCGCCAGCAACGAGCCCCAGATGACCGCGGCCGCGCCCAACAGCCCGAGCAGCTGCGCCACCTGGGCGTCCATCACCGGCGCGAAGACCTCCAGCCACAGCCGGAACAGCACGTAGTAGGAGCCCTTGGAGATGAGCGCCGACAACAGCGCCGTCACCGGCGTGGGCGCGCCCGCATACGTCGGTGGCAGCCACACGTGCAGCGGGAACAGCGGCGTCTTGAGGCACAGCCCCACCGTCACCAGCGCCGCCGCCACCCACGTCACCGGCCCGGACTGGACGCGCTCGGCGAGCAGCCCCACGTCCAGCGCCGCATGGGCCCCGTACAACAGCGCGATGCCCAGCAAGTAGCAGAGCGAGCCCGGCAGCGCGAAGAGCAGGTAGCGCAGCCCTCCGTCCAGCCCCGGCAAGTCCCGCCGCACCGCGATGAGCGCCACGGCGCCCAGCGTGGTCAGCTCCAGCGTGACGTAGAGGTTGAAGGCGTCCGCCGACAGCACCAGCGCGTTGAGCGCGCACCAGACCAGCAGCCACAGCGGCAGGAACTCCCGGTCCTCGCGGTCCGGAAGGTGGTCCAGGGCATGGACACTGGTGAGCGAGCCCACCAGGGCGATGGTCAACATCATCAGCACCGCGAGCCCGTCCGCCCGCCACTCGATGCCCAGCGGCACGCCCCAGCCGCCGATGCTCTGGCGCAGCACACCCCGGTGCGCCACCTCCCACGCCAGCACGGCGGACGCGCTGAGCGTGGCCACCGACGTCACGCCCGAGATGAGGCGCACCGCGGGCCGTCCCACCAGCAGCGCCAGCACCGCGCCCAGCAGAGGGATGACGACGGGCCACGCCATCAAGGCCGAGGCTCCCGTCATGAGAGCTCCCCATCGGAGACGGGCTCCCGCTCCGGGGTGTGGGACTGCTCGGCCCGCAGCCGCGCCATGCGCCGCGCGAGCGCCACCGCGAGCGCCGTGGCGCTCACCGACACCACGATGCCCGTGAGCACCAGCGCGTGCGGCACCGGGTCCGGCACGCCCGTGGGCACCCGCCGCGCGAGCGCCACCAGCACCAGCAGCACGCCGGAGCCCGCGATGTTCGCCGCGAGGATGCGCTTCACCACGTGCTGATGGGAGAAGAGCCCCACCAACCCCACGCTGAACATCGCCACGCCCGAAAGCGCATAGACGGCCCACGGGCTCACGGGCGCTGCTCCGGCAGCGCCCGGGGCGGACGCGTCCCGGGGAAGAACATCAACAGCACCATGGCGATGGAGACCGTCAGCGCCGCCTCCACGACGAAGATGAGCGTGCCCGCGTACTGCTCCGGGTACTCGAGCAGCCGCCCTCCGGAGACGAGCGGCGCCACCGCCACCAGGATGAACATCAACGGCCCGGTGAGCAGCGCCCAGCGCACCCGCAACGACGACATGCGCGGCGTGCCCATGCGCGCGGTGAGGATGGCCACCACCCCGCCGCCGGCGAGGATGGCGCCCGCCTGGAAGGCTCCGCCCGGACCGTGGTCGCCCACCCAGACCAGGTAGCCCGCCACCAGCAGCAGCGCGGGCGTCATCAGCTGGAACAGCTCCCCCGTCAGCGGGTCCTCCATCGCCTCCTTTTCCGGCCGCTCGCTGCGCGGGTTCACCGCGCGCGCGCCCAGCGCGGCCACCAGCAGCACGGCGATCTCCAGCAGCGTGTCGTAGCCCCGGAAGTTCAAGAGCACCGCGGTGACGGGGTGCTCCACGCCGCTGTCCCCCTGGCGAGCGGCGACGAGCCGCCCCAGGCCCTGGCTGTCGGCGGGCAGCGCGAGCACCGCCCAGCCCAGCAGCGCCGTCAGGGCCACCGTGCACAAGAGCGCCCAGGGCCTGCGCCGCGCGCGGGCGCGCACGTCCGAGGAGTCCTCCTCCGTCCAGCTCAGCGTGTGCATGAGCAGCGCGCCCGTCAGGCCCGTGCCCACCGCGGCCTCCACCAGCGCGATGTCCGGCGCGTCCAGCCGCGCCCAGCCCAGCGCGGAGAACAGGCCGAAGGCCACGAAGAGCACCACGGCCTGCGACAGCGCCTCCGTCCTCAGGACCCGCCAGGCCAGGAGGGGCAGACAGATGGCCAGGCTCGCGTCGAGCAGCCCGTCCATCATGACTCCCGCCGTCCGGTCCAGGCCGGCGTGCCCCGCCGCAGCGCCGCGCGGGCGATGAGCTGACACGTGAAGGCACTGGCGACGAGGACGAACAGCCAGACGAACAGCAGCTTGAGCGCCGTGGCCCAGGAGCCCGACTGGAGCGCCAGGCCCACCACCACCAGGCCCAGCCCCAGGTTGTCCACCTTGGTGAGCGCGTGCAGCCGGCAGTACACGTCCGGGAAGCGCAGCACGCCCACCGTGCCCGCCACACAGAAGCCCGCGCCCGCCAGCATGAACGCCGCGGAGACACCTTCGAGGAGGGTCATCGGCGCGGCGCCTCCCCGCGAGCGCGCGCGTCCTCCGCGTCGCTGCCCACCGCGAAGCGCACGAAGGCCACCACCGTGACGGGCGCGAGCAGCGCGAAGATGAGGGCCACGTCCCGCAAGGGGGCGCTCCCCTCGTTCCCGGCGAGCAGCACCAGCACGCCCACGCCCGTGGTGCCGAAAAGCTGCGCCACGATGAAGCGGTCCGTCAGCGTGGGCCCACGAACGACGCGCACCATGCCGGCCAGGATGTTCAGGAGCAGGAAGAGGGCCAGGCCCGTGCGCAGCTCATGCATGGGCGCCCTCCCGCGGCGGAGCGGACGCGTCCAGGCCGAACAGCCGGCGCACGCGGCGCTCCAGGTCCTCCAGCTCTTCGTGGATGCCCTGGCCGCGGTCCACGAGCGCGTGCACCACCAGCTCCTCGCCCTCCACGTCCGCGTTCAGCGTGCCGGGCATCAGGCTGAGGGTGATGCGGAACAGCGTCTGGGGCGCGCCCTCGGGCAGGCGCATCGGGTAGCGGACGAAGACGGGGGAGATGGGCAGGCTGGGCGAGAGGGCTCGCTTCGCCACGTCGAAGCCGCCGTGCACCGAGCCCTTCAGGAAGAAGAGCGCGAAGCCCGCCACGCCCAGGAGCGTCCACGCGTGGCGACGCGGCGGACTCAACACGAAGCTCACCCCGGACACGACGCCCACCACCACCAGGCCGAACGTCAGGCTGCTCGGGTCGCCGTCACACAGCGCCCACCACGTCAGCGCCAGGAAGACCACGCGCGCCACCGCGCTCTTCCAGGCCCCCACGTCCAGCCGAGGCGTCCGACTCCGGCCCTCCTCCGCGCTCGCGCGCGCGTCTCCAGTATCCACGGGGTCCACGCGTCGGACCCTAGGCCAGCCACCCCGCACGCGGCGGACGGAGTTCCTCGTCACGTTCGTCAGCGGACGCTTGGTGGACGCAGTGGCGCATAACCGACGAAGCCCGGAGGCTCCAGGGGCGCGCTCGGGGCCTTTCGATTCCAGACATGCGCGGAGGCGCTCTGTCCGGGGCCCGCAAGCAGCTCGCCCTGCGGGGCATCGCCCTCGAGGACTGTCCGTCGGTTCAATGGGCAACGGAACCTCGGCGCCGCAAGTTCGTCGTCCCCAGCCCCCTCGATGAGGAGCGTCGCCGATGACGAAGCCCCAGGTCCTGCCCGAGCCCTTCCGCATCAAGATGGTCGAGCCGCTCGCCCTGCCCTCGCGCGACACCCGCGAGACGGCCCTGCGCGCCAGCCACTACAACATGTTCCAGCTCAAGAGCCGGGACGTGTATCTGGACCTGCTGACGGACTCCGGCACCGGCGCCATGAGCAAGGCGCAGTGGGCCGCGCTGATGAACGGCGACGAGTCCTACGCGGGCGCGGACAGCTTCTACACGTTGAAGAAGACCCTCCAGGAGCTGCTCGGCTTCGACCACTTCCTGCCCATGCACCAGGGGCGCGCCGCGGAGCACGTGGTCTTCAGCTCGCTGGCCCGCGAAGGGGACCTCATCCCCATGAACATGCCGTTCGACACCACGCGGGCCCACATCTTCCAGGCCCGGGCCCAGCCGCTCAGCTGCGTGGTGGAAGAGGCCTACCAGCCGGAGGTGGACGCCCCCTTCAAGGGCAACGTCGACCTGAGCAAGCTGGAGGCGGCCCTCGCGCAGCATCCGCACTCGCGGCGCATTCCGCTCGTCATGGTGACGGTCACCAACAACTCCGGCGGTGGCCAGCCCGTCAGCCTGGAGAACCTGCGGGCCTGCGCGCGGCTGACCCGCGCACGCGGCATCCCCCTGTTCCTGGACGCCGCGCGCATGGCGGAGAACGCGTACTTCATCCAGCAGCGCGAGGCGTCCTGTCGGAACCTCACGTGCGCGCAAATCCTCCGCCGGATGATGGACTGCGCGGACGCCATCACCGTGAGCTGCAAGAAGGACCCGCTGGTGAACATCGGCGGCCTGGTGGCCATGCGCACCGAGGCCCTCTACTACCAGCTGGCGCCCCGGACCATCCTGCACGAGGGCTACCTCAGCTATGGCGGGCTCGCGGGGAGGGACCTGGAGGCCCTGGCGATAGGTCTGCGCGAGATGGTCGACGAGGAGTACCTGGCCCACCGCGTCTCCCAGGTGCGCTACCTGGGGGACCTGCTCACCGAGGCGGGGGTGCCCATCCTGCGCCCGGTGGGCGGACACGCGGTCTTCATCGACGCCGGCGCGTTCCTGCCGCACATCCCCCAGCGGTGCTACCCGGCGGACGTGCTCAGCGTGGAGCTGTATCGCGAGGGCGCCATCCGTGGCGTGGGGCTCGGCGCGCTGGCGTTCGAGGACACCGACCCCGTCACCGGCAGGAAGAAGCCCCCGCGCCTGGAGCTGTTCCGGCTCGCCATCCCGAGGCGGGCCTATACGAACCACCACATGGCCTACGTGGCGAAGTGCGTGGCCGCCGTGCATCAGCGCCGCGCCTCCATCCGCCACGGCCTGAAGCTGATCCAGGACTCGCCCGTGCCGGGGCTGTCGCACTTCGTCGCGAGGCTGGAGCCCACGCCGCTCTGAGACACCCTCCCCCATCCGGGGGAGTCAGGCGCGCCTCGGCTTGGGGTGGGGCGCGGATGTGCATCTGGCTACGGTGGCTTTCGCGGAAGTCACTTCCCGAAGGAGCCGGCACGATGAGCATCGTCACGACGAAGGATGGAGCGCGCATCTTCTACAAGGACTGGGGCACCGGTCAGCCCGTGGTCTTCAGCCACGGCTGGCCGCTGAACTCGGACAGCTGGGACGAGCAGCTCCAGTTCGTCGCCTCGAACGGCCACCGCGCCATCGCGCACGACCGCCGGGGCCACGGCCGCTCCACCCAGACGTGGTCCGGTCACGACATGGACACCTACGCGGACGACCTGGCCGCGGTGCTCGACGCGCTCGACGTCAAGGACGCGGTGCTCGTGGGCTTCTCCACCGGCGGCGGCGAGGTGGCGCGCTACATCGCCCGGCACGGCACGAAGCGCGTGGCCAAGGCGGTGCTGGTGGGCGCGGTGCCTCCGCTCATGGCGAGGACGGCCAGCAACCCGGGCGGCCTGCCCATCGAGGTGTTCGACAACATCCGCGCGGGCGTCCTCGCCGACCGCTCCCAGTTCTTCCAGGACCTCACCACGCCGTTCTTCGGCGCCAACCGCCCCGGCGCCAAGGTCTCCCAGGGCGCGCGCGACGCGTTCTGGCTGGCCGGCATGCAGTGCGGCCTCAAGCCCGCCTACGACTGCGTCAAGGCGTTCTCCGAGACGGACCAGACCGAGGACCTGAAGAAGTTCGACGTCCCCACGCTCATCATCCACGGTGATGACGACCAGATCGTCCCCATCGAGGGCGCGGCGCGCGCGGCGGCCCGGCTGGTGAAGGGCTCCACGCTCAAGGTCTACGCCGGCGCTCCGCACGGCCTGACGGTGACGCACCGCGAGCAGTTCCACGCGGACCTGCTCGCCTTCCTGAAGTCCTGAGCCTGAACGGGCCCGTCGTCAGGGCGGGCCCACCTGGATGACCTGCGTGGCGAAGGCGCTCGCCCCCAGGTCGTCCGTGGCGGTGAGCGTGACGGTGTAGCGGCCCACGCCCGTGTAGCGGTGCTCCAGGTACGCCGCGTCGGACGTGGTGCCGTCACCCAGCTCCCACCGGAAGCGCTGAATCCAGCGGCCCGCGCCCGTCGCGGTGCTCGTCGTCGCGTCGAGGAACACGTTCAAGGGCGCGCTCGTCCCGGAGAAGGGTCCACCGGTGATGCGCGGCACGGGTCGCGAGCCTCCCCCCGAGGCGGGCGCGAGCAGCTTGCGCACCGTGGACGCGCCCTGGTCCACCACGAGCACGTCTCCGTTCGGCAGACCGGCGATGCCCGCGGGCAGGCTGAAGGTGGCCTGCTCCGCCGCGCCATCCCGAGCACCATGCGCGCCCGTGCCCGCGTACGTCCTCGCCCGGCCGGAGGCGACGGCGCGGATGCGCTCGTTGCCCGTGTCCGTCACCAGCAGCCGGTCCTGGACGTAGGCCGCGCCGAGCATCGGCAGGAACAGCGCCGCGCTGCCCGCCCCGTCCGAGAAGCCGCCGGTGACGGCGCCCGCGGCGGTGGAGGTGGTGAAGGAGGCGTCCATCGCCACGCGGCGGATGAGGCGGTTGCCCGTGTCCACCACCCACAGCGCGCCACCGCCGAAGGCCACGCCCGTGGGCCGGTGGAGCTTCGCCTGGCTGGCGGGACCGTTGGTGCTGCCCGAGCCTCGCGCGCCAATCAGCGTGCTCACCCGTCCATCCGGGGTGATGCGCGCGAGCCGGTGGTTGAAGGTGTCCGCCACATACAGGTCCGTCCCGGCGAACGTCACGCTGGAGGGCGTCTGGAAGCGCGCGGCGGTGCCCACGCCGTCCACCTTGCCCTGCCGTCCGTCCTTCGAGCCCGCGAAGGTCGTCACCGTCCAGCGCGCGTCCCGGGCGATGCGGACGACGCGGTGGTTGCCCGTGTCCGCCACGTAGAGCGTGCCGTCGGTGGCGATGGCGATGGACTGCGGCGAGCGCAGCGCCGTCGTCGCGCCGGCCCCCTCGCCCACCCCCGGCGTGCCCGTGCCCGCGATGGTGGTGACGGTGCGCGCCGCGTCGTTGGCGATGCGTCGCACCGCGTGGTTGCCCGTGTCCGCGACGAACACGTTGCCCTGCGCGTCCACCGCCACGCCTGTGGGCCGGCGCAAGCGCGCCTGCGTCGCGGGGCCATTGACGAACCCCTCCTGGAACGCGGCCCCCGCGAAGGTGGACACGCCCGCGGACTGTCCGGTGCGGTCCACGGGCCTGGGGTCGTCCGCGCCGAAGGTGTCGCCCGCCAGCGGCGGCACGAGGCCCGCCCTGCGCAGCACGTTGTCGGTGATGCGCTGCACGCGCAGGTCCGCGAAGTGTGGATGCGACAGGCCGTGGGACCAGGAGATGCCGCCGCTGGCGAAGACGAACGCGCCCGAGGGCGCGGTGTAGAGGGTGGAGGTGTGCCGGTTGGGCTCGCCCCTGCTGCTGATGGCTGGCGATTCGGCAAGGGCGACGAGCCCCGGCGGCGAGGCCCCGTTGCTCCACGCGCGGTCGATTTCGTAGCCCACCACGGAGAGGATGGAGTCGCCCTGCGCGAGCCCCGTGCCGGCGAAGGGCCAGGCGCCCGGCGTGCGCACCACGTAGGGCTGCGGGATGAGGCCCCAGGCGTCGGACATCACGCCCACCAGGCCGTTCTCCGGCTCCCCCAGGCGCGCGTTGCGCCAGCGCACCGTCATGAGGTTCGTGCCCGCCTTCGGGTCCTCCTGGGGCGCCTCGTCCTTGTAACAGACCTGCCTGCGCCGCGACGTGCCCGTGGGCCCCGCCTCCAGGCGGATGAGCCAGCAGCTGGTGTCGCTGCCCAGGAACGCCAGGTTCACCCCCGACGCCAGCGCCGCGTCCACCGCCTGCTTGAGCGGACGCGACCAGTACTCATCATGCCCCACCGAGATGAACAGCTTCTGTCCCAGCAACAGCGAGGGGTCCCGGTCCAGGTCCACGTTGGTGACGTAGTTGAGCTCGTAGCCCTTGGACTCGGCCCACAGCACGAAGTGGTGCGAGGCATGGAAGTACTCGCCCGCGCCATTGCCATCCAGGTACGGCCGGTCGAACGAGGCGACCTTCGCGTGGCCCCCGGACAGTCCCAGGGAGGTGGCGTAGAGGCTCTCCCCGCCCCAGGCGTTGTAGGCCTGGAACGTGGTGAACGGAATCAGGACCACGCCCGTGTTCTTCCGCTCGTCGGCGCGCACCACGAAGATGACGTAGGACTGCGGCCCGTCGTCACGCACCAGCTTGAGCAGGTACACCCCGCTGGGCCACGAGGCCTGGGTCGCCACGGTGAAGCTCACCGGCCAGCGGCACTCGACGAGCCCCGTCGTCTTGTCGGCCGCCGGCGTGGGCTGCGGGCCGAGGGTGACGGGGCCTCCGGACGCCAGGCGCCGCGAGCCCGCGCCGCCGTAGTGGCCCATGCGGTACAGCTCCCAGCGCACCGCATGCGGGCTGTCGGTCCGCACGTGGATGTCGATGGACTGGCCCCGCTGCACGCTCGTCGCGCTGGCGTAGCCCTCCAGTTGCGCGCCCGTGGCCGGCTGGCTGAGCGTCCACTCCGTGCTGCCGGCCCGCTGTGCCTCGCTGCTCGCTGGAGCGACAGACATCAGCCCCACCCACATCGTCAGGCACATCGACAGTCCCATGCGCGCTCCTCCCCACGCGCCGTTGTCCCCGGACGCCTCGCGCGCCTCAACCCGCCGGGCCCGCGAGTGGACGCCCGCGGACAGACCTCGCGCGCGATGTGCCAGGGCCGACGCGGCGACTGTCCGTCATGCCCCGCGCGACTACGGGGTTCCCACGGGTCAACTGGCCCTCGGTACACTGCCGCCTTGTGCGGCAACGTGAGCGCGCCTGCGAGAGTCGTGACGTTCCGTCGGGTGGTCGACTTGCGAGCATGCGGGCTGCATCGTCCCGTGCACCCCGCATCATCTAGACTCGCGCCATGTCCAAGTCAGTCACCACTCGAAACAATGTGCAGGTCATTGGCCGAGGCGACGACGTGATTGTCTTCGCCCATGGGTTCGGCACCAACCAGAGCGCGTGGCACCACCAGGTGCGCGCCTTCGAGGACACGCATCGCATCGTCCTGTTCGACCACGTGGGCACGCACGGCACGAACCTGGAGGACTACAGCCCCCACCGCTACGCGGCCCTGGAGAGCTACTCGCTGGACCTGCTGGAGGTGCTCGAGTCGGTCAAGGCGCGCGACGTGTTCTACGTGGGCCACTCGATGAGCGGCATGATTGGCATGCTCGCGGGGCTGGTCCGACCCGAGTTCTTCCGGGGCATGCTCTTCATCGGCGCCTCGCCCCGCTACCTCAACTCGCCTGACTTCAAGGGCGGGTTCGACCGCCAGGCCGTCGACGAGCTGTACCAGACCATCGAGCAGCACTTCGAGGCCTGGGCCAGCGGCTTCGCGCAGGCGGCCATGGGTCCCGCCGCCACGCCGGCGATGGTCAAGGGCTTCGCCGACTCGCTGCTGGCGCTGCGCCCCGACATCGCCGTCGGCGTGATTCGCATCATCTTCGAGTCGGACTACCGCGAGCAGATCACCCGGCTGAAGGTCCCCACCTGGGTCGTCCAGCCGCTCAACGACTTCGCCGTCCCCACCGCGGTGGGCGAGTACCTGGCCAGGAACCTGCCGAGCGGCAACATCCGCTACGTCCCCAACCAGGGACACCTGCCGCACCTGAGCGCGCCCACCGAGGTCAACTCGCTCATCTCGGACGCCCTCGCGGCAAGCGCCCTCGCGGCGGCGTGAGCGATTCCTCGAAGGAAGTGACGGAACCGGGGGGCCCCACCGGTTCCCTCGCCGTGGACGCGGCGGTGGCGGAGCTGATGGTGGCCGCGGTGCGAGCGCTCGGCACACGCGACGGCGGCCAGCTCACCCGCCTGCTGGAGGTGGTGCGCCAGACCTGCCGCGCGGACGTGGCCGTCAGCCTGCGCCGCATCGACCCCCTCACCGTGTTCGAGCTGGCCGGCACGCCCGCGCAGCGCCCCCGGCTGGCGCACCTGGGCGAGGCGCTCTTCAGGGGTCCCCTGACGGAGGACTCGACGTGGCGTTTCCACGACCCCCGCCCCCAGGAGAGCGGCGTCCCGGAGTCGCTGCGCGGCGCCATGGCCGTATTGCCCTGGCACTCCGTCGATGACCGCAAGGGCGGCATCGTGCTGGTGCGCCAGGGCGCCGGCGGCTTCTCCGCCTCCGAGCGCGCCTGCCTCCAGGCCCTGACGGGGCTGTTGCTCACCTGCGCGAGAGAGTGTGATCTGGAGAGCGCCACGGAGACCCTGCGCGCGCGCGTGGACGCCATCACCGACGCGGTGCCCTGCGCGCTGGTGTTCCTGGAGCACAACCGCGTCGAGACGTGGGTGAACAAGCCGGGCGCGGTCATGCTCGGGCTGCCCGAGGGCCAGGTGCCCGCCCACCAGATGTCGCGCGCCATGGCCTCGCTGCGCGAGCGCGCGACCAACCGCGTGCAAATCGAGGAGCGGATGGCGCGGCTGTTCGACGGCAGCCAGCCGGAGCTGCGCAACATGCTCTGGCGCTTCGAGTCGCCGCACCAGACGCTGTCGGTCTCCTGCGTGCCCGCGCGCCGGGGCTCCGCGCGCGGCAGGCTGTGGGCGCTGCTGGACGTCACCGAGGCCCAGGACGCGCTCTCCAGCATGGGGGAGAAGAACCTGGCGCTGGACGCCGCGCGCGCGGAGGCGGACGCCGCCAACACCGCCAAGTCCAGCTTCCTGGCCAACATGAGCCACGAGATACGCACGCCCATGAACGGCGTGCTGGGCATGGCGCAGCTCTTGCGAGAGACGTCGCTCACCGAGGAGCAGCGCGAGAGCGTGGACGTCATCCACACCAGCGGCGAGGCGCTGCTGCGGCTCATCAACGACCTGCTCGACTTCTCCAAGATTGAAGCGGGCGCGTTCGAGCTCGACGGACAGTCCTTCTCGCTGCGCCAGAGCCTCAAGGAGTGCCTGGGCCTGCTGGGGCCGCAGGCGGCCTCGCGCGGCCTGTACCTGAAGCACACGGTGGACGCGGACGTGCGCGACGCGCTGTGGGGCGACAAGACACGGCTGCGGCAGGTGCTGGTCAACCTGGTGGGCAACGCGCTCAAGTTCACCCACGAGGGCGGCGTCAGCGTGCACGTGTCGCGCGGGGAGCTGAAGCCGGGGCTCGAGCCCGACAGCTGGCCCCTGCGCTTCGACATCCAGGACACCGGCATCGGCATCCCCGCGGAGCGGATGGACCGGCTGTTCCGCTCGTTCAGCCAGGTGGACGCGTCCACCAGCCGCCACTACGGCGGCACGGGCCTGGGGCTCGCCATCAGCCTGCGGCTGGCGGAGCTGATGGGCGGCACCATCCGCGTGCACAGCACCGTGGGCCTGGGCTCCACCTTCAGCGTGGAGGTCGTCCTGCGCGAGGGTGAGGAGGTGGCCACCCGCGCCTCCGCGGAGCTGGACGCCACGCTGGGACAGCGGCTGCCCCTGCGCATCCTCCTGGTGGAGGACAACCCCATCAACCAGAAGGTCGGCCTGCGCCTGTTCAAGAAGCTCGGCTACGACGCGGACGTGGCGGGCAACGGCGTGGAGTCGCTGAGCGCCCTGGAGCGCGAGCGCTACGACGTCGTCTTCATGGACGTGCACATGCCGCAGATGGACGGCCTGGAGGCCACGCGCCGCATCCGCGCGGACGCTCCCCGGTATGGCAGCCCCCGCATCATCGCGATGACCGCGAGCGTCATCCAGGGCGACAAGGACCTGTGTCTCCAGGCGGGGATGAACGACTTCGTGACGAAGCCGGTGGACGCCACGCTGCTCATGGCGGCGCTGGAGAGCGCGGCGCGGCTGCCCGACCTCCCGCTGGCGCCCCCGCCCGAGGCGCCCGGCTTCGACGCCTCCGCGGTGGAGAAGCTGGAGCTGCTCACCGGCCCGGACCGGGGCGAGCTGGCCACGCTGGTGCGCGACTTCCTGCGCAACGCCGACAAGCACCTGTCCTCGTTCCAGCAGGCCCTGGAGACCTCCGACGCGGCGGCGCTCACCCGCCACGCGCACAGCCTGCGCTCCAGCGCGGCCCTGTTCGGCGCGGCCCGGCTGTCGCGCCGGTGCGAGGCGCTGGAGACGCGCGCGCCGCACGAGCCGCTGGAGCAGCTCCGGGAGTGGGTGGACCTGGCGCGACGGGACTTCGAAGAGGCCCGTCAGGCGCTGGAGTCCGCCGTGCCGGAGGTCCTCGCGGGTCCGCCGCCCGGCGCCTGACGCGGCGCTTCGTCGGACAGGGCCAGCTCGTCCAGCCGCGCGTCCGGCGCCTCGACGATGCGCCCCAGCAGGTGACGGAAGGCCCGGGCCAGCCGCTCCACCTCCGCATGCTGGAAGACGGCGGCGGCGTACTCGAAGGCGCCGCGAAGCCCCGCCAGGTCCTCGCGCAGCAGCAGCGTCAGCGCCTGACGGGCGAGCCCCGGCACGGACGCGTCCGGCGTGTCCGACAGCAGCGTGCAGGACATGCCGGGGATGGACAGGTCCACCCCCGTCGCGCTCTCGAACACGCACGCGACCTGCAGCCCGTGCGGGAGGCTCGCGGCCACCTCGTCGAAGGGGAGCTCCTGGTGCCCCAGGTCCTCCGTGGTGCGCAGACGGTGGCGCCGGAGCAGCTCGCGGAAGGACGGGTTGCCCGTCAGGTCGCAGCGCAGCGCCACGGTGTTGGAGAGCAGGCCCACCACGTCGCGCAGCTCGCGGCGTCCCCGGTTGGCCACCACCGTGCCCACGAGCACGTCCTCCTGGCCGGACACCTGGCGCAAGAGCGCGGCGAACACCGCGGACAGGGCCGTGAACAACGTGGCGCCCTCCGTGCTCGCCAGCGACTTCCAGGCGGCCGTCAGCGCCACGGGGACCTCGAAGCGCACCAGCCCGCCCTGCCC
>NZ_SRLW01000233.1:0-15993 GCF_006518215.1 Myxococcus sp. AB025B | reverse complement strand
TTCGTCGGCAGCATCAGATGGGTATAAGAGACAGAGCACCCTCAGCGCCCCCCCTCCGGGCAGCCAGTGCACCGTGGATGTCACCGCCGGGGCCAGTTGGGCCAGCAGCCCCGCCTCCACGGGCCCCGCCGAGGGCGCCTGGGCCCAGGCCGAGCGCTTCATGGCCGCCCCCCACAGCCCCTGGAAATTCGCGAGGTGGGACGAGAAGTGGGGGACAATGGGGCCATGGACACGGTCCTCGGGGACAAGGGGACCCAACTTACTGGAATGCCCGGGCTTCTGCGGTGTTGAGCCCGATACCCGGTCAACCCTAGGCTGCCCGCCGCCAGTCTCATCCGAGGCGTCATGAACACGGACATCCGCGCGCTCACCGAACGCGTGCAGCAGGAAAGCAGCTTCGTCGAGGTCCTCAACCAGGAAACCGGCAAGGTCATCGTCGGCCAGCGCTACATGCTGGAGCGCATCCTCATCGGCTTGTTGTGCAACGGCCACGTGCTCCTGGAGGGCGTGCCCGGCCTCGCCAAGACGCTCACCGTGCGCACGGTGGCGGACGCGCTCAGCGCCACGTTCATGCGCATCCAGTTCACCCCGGACCTGCTGCCCGCCGACGTCGTGGGCACGATGATCTACAACCAGCAGGCCGCGAACTTCACCGTCCGCAAGGGCCCCATCTTCGCGAACATCGTCCTCGCGGACGAAATCAACCGCGCCCCCGCCAAGGTGCAGTCCGCGCTGCTGGAGGCCATGGCCGAGCGCCAGGTCACCATCGGCGACCAGACCTTCGGGCTGCCCTCGCCGTTCCTCGTGCTGGCCACGCAGAACCCCATCGAGCAGGAGGGCACCTACCCGCTGCCCGAGGCGCAGGTGGACCGCTTCATGCTCAAGGTGAAGGTGGGCTACCCGACGCGGGATGAGGAGAAGATCATCATGGACCGCATGTCCGGAGGCTCCACGCCCCGGGCCCAGCGGGTCATCGCGGTGGAGCACCTGGTGCGCGCCCGCGAGCTCGTCCACCAGATCTACATGGACGAGAAGGTGAAGGAGTACATCCTCAACGTCGTCTTCGCCACGCGCGAGCCGGGCAAGTACGGCCTCAAGGACCTGGCTGACTACATCCAGTTCGGCGCCTCGCCGCGCGCCACCATCTCCCTGGCCCAGGCCGCGCGCGCGCATGCGTTCCTGCGCCACCGTGCCTTCGTCACGCCCGAGGACGTGAAGGCCATCGCCTTCGACGTGCTCCGCCACCGCGTGGCGATGACGTACGAGGCCGAGGCCGAGGACCTCACGCCGGAGAAGATCATCCAGCGGGTGTTCGACCGCGTCGAAGTGCCCTGACCTCCCGCCGAGCGCCCCGTGCTGCCCAAGGACCTCATCCGCCGCATCCGCAAGCTGGAGATCCGCACCCGCAAGGTGGTCTCCGACATGCTCGCGGGCCAGTACCACTCGGTCTTCAAGGGCCGGGGCATGGCCTTCTCCGAGGTGCGGCAGTACCAGCCCGGCGACGAGATTCGCATCATCGACTGGAACGTCACCGCGCGCATGAACGAGGCCTACGTCAAGGTCTTCACCGAGGAGCGCGAGCTCACGGTGATGCTCCTGGTCGACGTGTCCGCCTCCAAGGAGTTCGGCTCGAAGGAGCGCACCAAGGCCGAAATCGCCGCCGAGGTCGCCGCGCAGATTGCGTTCAGCGCCATCGCCAACAACGACCGGGTGGGGCTCATCCTCTTCTCGGACCGGGTGGAGAAGGTGGTGCCGCCGCGCAAGGGCCGCACGCACGTGCTGCGGCTGGTGAGCGACATCCTCACGTTCCAGCCCGCGGGCAAGGGGACCAACCTGTCCGCGGGGCTGACGTACCTGACGCAGGTGGCGAAGCGGAAGGCCGTCACCTTCCTCGTCTCCGACTTCCAGGCGCGAGACTACGAGAAGCCGCTGCGGCTGGTGGGGCGCAAGCACGACCTGGTCCCCGTGGTGGTGGAGGACCCGCTGGAGGAGGCCTTCCCGCGCCTGGGGTTGGTGGAGATGGAGGACCCGGAGACAGGGGACCGCTTCGTCGTGGACACGAGCGACCCGCGCGTGCGGGGCCGCTACGCGCGCGCCATGCAGGCCGCTCGCGACGAGCGCCGCAAGCTCTTCAAGAAGCTGGAGCTGGACCACGTGGAGCTGCGCGCTGGCGACGACCACGGCAAGGCGCTCGCGCAGTTCTTCCGCGCGCGGGCCCGGAGGATGGCGGCATGAGCCGGTGGATGGCGCGCTTCGCGATGGGGCTGTGCGTGGGCGCGCTGGCGCTCGCGTCGCCGGCCGGGGCCCAGGCGCCGCAGGGGACCGCACCCGCCGCGGCGAGCCCGCCCGGGGCTCCCACGCACGAACAAGCGCAGCCGCTGGACGTGTCGGTGCGCGTGGACCCGCAGCAGGTGCGCATCGGCGACCCGTTCACGTACCACGTGGTGCTCACCCACCCGAAGGACCACCGCTACGAGCTGGCGGTGCCCAAGGAGTCGGGTGACTTCGAGTTCCTGGACCAGACGCGCCAGCGGCAGGACGGCGCGGACTCGGCCACCACGACGTTCGCGGTGCGCATGTCGGCCTTCGCGCTGGGGACGGTGCAGGTGCCCGCGCTCGCGTTCGACGTGGCCACGCCGGAGGGCCCTCGCCAGTACTCGCTGCCGGGTCGGCAGATTGAAGTGACGTCCACGCTGCCTCCGGAGGCCGAGGGGCAGGGCGCGGACCTGTTCGACATCCAGCCCCCGCAGGAGGTGCCCATCCGCTCGTGGCGGCTGGTGCTGGCGCTGCTGGGCGCGCTCGCGGCGGGCCTGCTGGCGTGGGCGCTCCTCCGCTGGTGGAGGAACCGGCCCAAGCACGTGTACGTGCCGCCCCCGCTGCCCCTGGACGTACGCACGCGCAAGGCGCTGGACACGCTCAAGGCGGAGAACCTGCCCGCGCGGGGCCGCGTGAAGGACTACTACTTCCGCCTGTCCGAAATCGTCCGTGGCTACCTGGGCGAGCGCTACGGCTTCGAGGCGCTGGAGTGCACCAGCTCCGAGCTGATGTCCTCGCTGCGCCGCCTGTCCCCGCCGGGCCTCCCCGAGGACAAGCTCATGCGCTTCGTGTCCGAGTCGGACATGGTGAAGTACGCGCGGGCGGACGCCTCGCCCGAGAGCTGCCGCGACGCGCTCCTGTTCGGCTACGAGCTCGTCGACAAGACCTACGTTCCGCCCCAGCCGATTCAAGCTCCCGACAATGCCGCCGCTCCCCGCGTTCAATAACCCCGAGGCGCTCTGGGGGCTGCTGCTCATCCCGCTCCTCCTGGTGCAGGCGTGGCGGGAGCGTCGCGCTCGCGCGCCCCTGCGCTTCTCCGCGGCGAACGTGTTCGCCAGGAGCGGCAAGGGCCTGCGCACGTACCTGCTGCCCTTGTTGCCGCTCTTGCGCGTGGTGGCGGTGACGGCGGCGGTGCTCGCCATCGCCCGGCCCCAGGTGCGCGACTCGCGCGTGCGCGACTTGTCCGTGGAGGGCATCGACATCGTGGTGGCGTTGGACCTGTCCACGTCGATGGAGGCCGGAGACTTCCGTCCGCAGAACCGTCTGCACGTGGCCAAGGAGGTGCTCACCGAGTTCCTCGCCAACCGCGTGAACGACCGCATCGGCCTGGTGGTCTTCGCGGGCGCGGCGTACACGCAGGCGCCGCTCACGCTGGACTACGGCGTGCTGAAGGAGGTCATCAAGCAGCTGCGCACCCGCGTGCTGGAGGACGGCACGGCGATTGGTGACGCGCTGGCCACGTCGCTCAACCGCCTGCGCGACTCGGAGGCGAAGAGCCGCGTGGTGGTGCTGATTACCGACGGCGACAACAACGCGGGGAAGCTGTCGCCCATGGACTCCGCGAACATGGCGCAGGCGCTCCACGTGCCCATCTACACCATCCTCGTGGGCAAGGGCGGCAAGGTGCCCTTCCCGCAGGGCACTGATTTGTTCGGCAACACCGTGTGGCGCGAGACGGAGATTCCCATCAACCCGGAGCTGATGCAGGACATCGCGGACCGCACGGGCGGCGAGTACTACCGCGCGACGGACCCGGAGGGCCTGCGGCGCGGCCTGCAGAAGGTGCTCGACTCGCTGGAGCGCTCCAAGCTGATGGAGGGCGGCGCGTCCGCCACCTATCGCGAGGAGTTCCACCCCTTCCTGCTGGCCGCCTTCGGCCTGCTCGCGCTGGAGCTGCTGCTGCGCTCCACCTTCCTGAGGGTCTTCCCGTGACGCCCGTGGAACCCTGGCGCTTCACCGTGCTCGGCTATCAGGCGGGACTGGCCCAGCCGGTGTTCCTCGGCCTGGTGCTGCTGGGGGCCCTGTTGGGCTTGCTCGCGCTCATGCTGTCCCTGCGGCGCCGCTCGCGCGTGCGCGCGGTGCTGCATGAGCGGCACGCCGAGCGCTTCACGCCGGGCATCTCCGTGTGGCGTCCGGCCACGCAGGGCGGACTGTACGGCCTGGGGCTCATGCTGTTCGGCTTCGCGCTGGCGCAGCCGCAGTGTGGAACGAAGAGCGAATTGACCAAGCGGCGCGGCATCGACGTGGTGGTGGCGCTGGATGCGTCCAAGTCCATGCTCGCGCGCGACGTGCAGCCCAGCCGCCTGGAGCGCGCCAAGCTGGAGCTGACGACGCTGCTGGATGAGCTCAAGGGCGACCGCGTGGGCCTGGTGGTCTTCGCGGGGGATGCGTTCATCCAGTCGCCGCTGACGTCGGACTACTCGGCGGTGAAGCTGTTCCTGCGCGCGGTGGACCCGGAGGTGATGCCCCAGGGCGGCACCAACGTGGGCTCGGCGCTCCGGCTGTCCAAGCAGGTACTGGACAACGCGGACCGCGGCTCGAAGGAGCGCGTGGTGGTGCTGTTGTCGGATGGCGAGGACCTGGTGGGCGAGGTGGGCGAGGCCAGCGACGCGCTGAAGGAAGCGGGCGTGCAGGTGCTGACGGTGGGCGTGGGCTCCGAGTCCGGCGAGCCCATCCCCGTGTATGACCGGCGCGGCGAGTTCGTGGACTACAAGAAGGACGGCGCGGGCGAGACGGTGATTACGCGCCTGGACCGCGCGGGGTTGACGGCCATCGCGGAGGCCACGGGCGGCGCGTTCTTCTTCCAGCCGCGCGGCGTGGCCATGGGGCAGGTGGTGGAGCGCATCGACCAGATGCAGAAGAGCGAGCTGGAGAGCCGGGTGACGGTCCGCTACGACGAGCGCTTCCAGACCTTCGCGGTGCCGGGCCTGGTGCTGCTCGTGTTGGGGATGATTCTCCTGCCATCCACGCGCCGGAGGTCGACGCCATGAGCGCGCGGTGGCTGGGGCTTGCGTGGCTGCTCATGCTGCCGTGGACGGCGCTCGGCGCGGGGCCCCTGGAGCGCGACCACCCGATGGTCCAGAAGGGGCGTGAGGCGTACCTCGCGGGGAACTACGAGGAGGCGCTGAAGGCCTTCGACGAGGCGAAGAAGGAGCGGCCGCACGACCCGACCGTGGACTTCAACCGGGGCGACGCGCTGGCGAAGCTGGGCCGGGTGAAGGACGCGCAGGAGGTGTTCCGCGGGGTGACGGAGTCCAACCGGCCCGACCTGCGACAGAAGGCCTGGTACAACCTGGGCAACCTCGCGGCCACGACCGGGGACAGGGTGGAGGCGCTGAAGTCCTACCGACGCGCGCTGACCCTGGACCCGCAGGACGTGCAGGCCCGGCACAACTACGAGGTGGTGCTGCGCAACCTTCCTCCGCCGCAGGACAACTCGGCGGATGGAGGAATGGACGGTGGGGGAGACTCCGGGACGGATGGCGGGCGCCCGGATGGTGGCGAGGATGGCGGCACCAAGGCGGACGGCGGCGCGCCGGTGGACGGCGGCACCGACGGCGGCGCGGATGGTGGCGCCGACGGTGGGACGGAGGATGGAGGCAGCGACGGCGGCGCGGATGGCGGCGGCGATGGGGGCGCGGACGGCGGGGGTGACGGCGGCGCGGATGGCGGCGACGGCGGCGACCAGGGGCCTCCGCAGAAGGGCGACGGCGGCAGCGACGGCGGCGCGGATGGCGGCGGCGATGACGGAGATGGCGACCCGCGGGATGGCGGCGCGGATGGCGGCAGCGAGTCGGAGAGCGACTCGGAGTCGTCGGGCGCGGATGCGGGCGTGAGCCCGTCGGACCTGGACCAGCAGGAGGCGGAGCGCTTGCTGGATGCGATGAAGCAGAACGAGAAGAATCTCCAGCTCTGGCGTTTCCAGCAGAAGAAGAAGCAGAGGAAGCCCAATGAGAAGGACTGGTAGCTTCGGCGCCGGGGTGGTGTTGGCCGTGCTGGCCCTGCTGGTCTCGGGGCCGGCGTGGGCGGCGGGCCTCGAGTTCTACCAGACGGTGGACCGGCAGGAGGTCGGCAGCGAGGACACCTTCCGCCTCACGGTGGTGTCGGCGGATGCGCCCTCGGACGCGAAGGTGCGGCTGCCGCAGTCGGATGACTTCGAGGTGCTCAACAGCTCGCGCAGCACCCAGCGCTCGGTGTCCTGGTCCGGTGGTGGCCCCGCCAACATCCAGGAGGTCACCAAGTACGTGATGGTGCTCCGGGCGAACCGGACGGGGAAGCTGACGATTCCGCCCGCGGAGATGACGGCGGGGGGCAAGACGCACCGCACGGACTCCGTGCAGATTGTGGTGATGCCGGGGAAGCTGGGGCCCGCGCCCGCGCAGTCGGGCCGCAATCCGCAGCGGCTGCCGGACCCGTTCGCGAACTTCCCCTCGCGCCTGCCGGACCCGTTCGCCAACGACGAGGAGGAGGACACGCCGAGCATCCCGCGGGGCGACTCCGACTTGTTCCTGCGCGCGAGCCTGGACCGGGACCAGGTCTACGTGGGCGAGCAGGTGACGCTGTCGCTCTACATCTACTCGCGCGTGGACCTCACCAGCGTGGACGCCGTCACCATGCCCAAGCTGGAGGGCTTCTGGACGGAGGAGGTGGAGAGCCCCACGCAGCTGTCGGGCGAGCAGAAGGTGGTGGACGGCGTGCCGTACCGCGCCTATCTCTTGCGCCGCCGCGCGCTCTTCCCGGTGAAGGCCGGCTCGCTGGCCATCTCCCCGGCGGAGGCGGACATCACCACGGGCTTCCTGTTCGCGGGCCACCGCGTGCACCGTGTGTCCAACGGGCTCAAGGTGAAGGTGGCGCCGCTGCCGCCCGGTGCGCCGCCGGGCATGTCCAACGCGAACGTCGGCGCGTGGCGGCTGTCCACGGACGTGTCGACGACGCGCGTGGAGCTGGGCCAGCCCGTCACGGTGAAGGTCATCCTGGAGGGCACGGGCAACGTGAAGAACGTCACCCCGCCGAAGCTCACCGGCCCCTCCGCGCTGAAGATCTATGACCCCACGACGACGGACAAGGTGGCGCCGCAGCGCAACAAGGTGCAGGGCCGCCGCGTGGTGGAGTACCTGGTGATGCCGCAGCGCACGGGCACCTTCACGCTGCCCGCGTTGGAGTTCCCCTTCTTCGACGCGCGCGCCCGCTCCTACGAGGTCGCGCGCACCGAGCCCATCACCCTCACGGTGGAGTCCGCGGCGGGCAGCCCCACGCCGCCGCCCACGTCCTCCGCGCACGTGGCGGACGCGGCCAACGAGCAGAAGAACGTGCTGACGGCGGGAGGCCTCAGGCCGGTGCGCTACCAGGCGCGCTTCGTGGCGCCGTCCGAGCCGCCGTGGAAGCGTGGCTTCTTCGTCCCGATGGTGCTGGCGCCGCTGGGGTTGCTCGCGGGCGTGGCGCTCATCGGCGGCCTGCGGGGCCGGCTGGCGACGCGCACCGAGTCGGACAAGAGCCGTCAGCAGGCGAAGGCCGCGCGCAAGCGACTGGTGGAGGCGGAGAAGCTCCAGTCGGGCGCGGACGCCGGGGCCTTCTACGCCGAGGTGGAGAAGGCGCTGCAGGGCTTCCTGGGCGCGCGGCTGGGGGGGCCCGTCATCGGCCTCACCCGCGAGGTCATCGGCGAGCGCATGAAGGCGGCGGGCGTGGCGGACGAGCGACGCGGGCAGGTGCTGTACGTGCTGGAGGCGTGTGATTTGGGCCGCTACGGCGGCGGGGGTGACGCGGCGGCGCGGCAGAAGGTGATGGACGCGGCGCTCGCCGCCATGGAGGGCTGGGCGTGAGCGGCTACTACTCGCCGGAAGAGGCGCAGGACGTCTTCCTCAAGGCCAACGAGGCCTACGCGCGCGAGGACTACGCCGCCGCGCAGGAGGGCTACGAGAAGCTCCTGTCCCGAGGCCACGGTGGGGCGGACGTCCTCTACAACCTGGGCACCACGCACCTGGCGCGCGGGGACCTGGGCCGGGCGGTGCTCGCGCTGGAGCAGGCTCGCAAGCAGGGCGGCCGCGCGCCGGACCTGGAGGCCAACCTGGCCGTGGCCCGCGCCCGACAGGTGGACAAGGTGGTGGGCGCCACCGCGGAGGAGGAGTTCCTGCCGCGGGTGACGGCGGCCACGGACGGCAACGTGGTGGCGTGGACCTTCCTGGGCACGTGGGTGGGCGCGCTGCTGCTCGTGCTGGTGTGGCGGTTTCTCACGCCGGGGCGTCGCACGGCGGTGGGAATCCTGGCGGCGCTGCTGTTCGCCGTGGCGCTTCCCTCGGGCGTGCTGCTGGCCGCGCACGCGCACGTGGATGACACGGTGCATGAAGCGGTGGTGCTGGCTCCCACCCTGGTGGCCCGGGAGCTGCCGCAGCCCGGCGCGCGCTCCATCTTCGAGGTGCATGCGGGCCTGAAGGTGCGCCTGCTCGAGGAGACGGGGCGCTTCGTGCGCATCCGGCTGCCCAACGGCCTGGAGGGCTGGGCCGAGCGCGAGGGCGTCGCGGAAATCTGAACGACAGGGCTTCCTGGAACGAGCCTGGATGCCGGTGCTCCTACAGGAGTAGACTGACTCAAAGGATATCGTGTTTTCCTTGGAGGTCGGTGCCCAGTGTTCGAGGTCGAGGTCCACGTCGGCAAGAACCGGCTGGTGGTGCGCATCTGGGGAGACGTCGACAAGGAAGAGGCCCAGCGCGTCGGCGATGCCGCGGTGAGTGCCATCGACCGGATGCGTCCGCGGTTCGACCTGTTGTCGGACCTGAAGGGCGTGACGTCGTTGGACTACGAGGGGACGGTGCACCTGCGGCGCATCATGGAGGCCGCGAAGGCGCGAGGCTTCCGTCGGGTGGTGCGGGTGGTGGGGCGCTCGGTGGAAGCGGCGCTGCACTTCGAGCGGACCAGCCGGGAGATGGGCTACGACGCGTATCTGGCCTTCTCGTTGGAGGAGGCCGAGCGGTTGTTGGACGGCGGAGGACCCTGAGCGGCGCGGTGTTCAGCCGCGTCTGCCGGTGAGCCGCGCGAGGAGGCCGGGCTTGCGGTCCTTGCGCTCGCCGGCGTTGGCCGCGGAGAGCGCCGTCACCTTCAGCAGGTTCTGCTGGAAGACGGTGTTGCCCGGCTCCAGCTCCACGGCGCGCTCCAGCAGCCGCGCCGCCTGCGCGTAGTCCTTGCGCTGGTGGATGAGGATGAGGGCCAGCTTGCTGTGGAGCGCGGCGGCGTCGGGGGCGCGGTCGATGGCCTTGGTGAGGACCTCGATGGCACGCTCCACGTGTCCGGCGCGCTCCAGGCGCACGGCGCGCTGGAGGAGGTCCTCGGGAGAGTTCGGGGCCGCGCCGGGGAGCGGCGCATCCAGCGGCATCGAGGGACGCTGGGGACGCGTGGCGTGCTCGGCGGGCGTGGGGGCAATCCCCCCGGGAAAGGGCACGGCGGGCAGGGTGGTTGCCCCGCTGGGCGTGACGAGCGGCGGAGGAGTCCGGGAGGGCTGCGCGGAAGGGGTCGGGTGCACCACGCGCGAGGCTCCACCCAACTGCGGATGCGAACTCCGCATCGTGGGCGCTTCGTCCGACGGGACGACCGGGCTCGACGGGGCGGCTGGCCTCGACGCGTGCGGGAACTCCAGCCCGGCGGCAGCGGGCCGTGACGTGGGCGCGGGAGCTGTTCCAGCGGGGCGCGCGGCTCGTGGAGCAGGCACGGGCGCCGCCCCGTCGAGGGGGCCTGGCCGTGATGGAGCGGATGCGGCTGTTCCGATGAATGTGCCCGCCCGTGAGGCTGGCGGCTGGGCCATGCCCATGGGCAGGGGGCGCTCCCCGAGCGCGGGGCTCGAGGCCCCACGAGGTGAGGGCGCGGCACCGGGACGCAAGCCCTGCGGAGGCCGCGTGGGCCCGTCATGCGAGGGTGTACTCAGGGGCCGGTCGCGTCGGGTCGGACGGTCCTCGATGGGCTCCTCGTCGCCGAGCGCCATGGGCGTCAGGCCGTCCTCGTCCCCCAGGGCCATCGGCGGCATGGGGGACCCGCCCGAGTGGGTGGGGAGCTCCACGTCCCGGAGGGTGAAGGGCTCCGCCTCCTCGTCCGCGCCGAGCGGCTCGGGCTCCAGGAACTCGGAGCCGTCGAGCACGGGCATCTCGGCCGTGAGGCTGCGCTTGGGCGGTGGGGCCGGCTCGCGTCGCAGCTCCACGACGCCGCGCTCCAGCAGGGCCTTGAGAACGACCTTCACCTCGATTTCGGGCAGCCGCGCCGCGAGCGCGAGCCGCGGCACCGCGAGGGCGCCATCGATGAACGACGCGATATGCGCCTCGAAGGGATGCAGCGGCTGCAACGCGATGTCCAACCCGGCACGCAGGCGTGGCACCGTCTGCGCATCCATGGGGACGGTGAAGCGCGCGGTGGCCAGGTCCTGGGCCGCGGGCTTCTGCGGCGGCGGCCGGGGCAGCTCCAGGGTCCGGGTGCGCTGGGGCGGAGAGAGCATGGCCCGGACGATGGTGGGCTCGGTGACGACGTACTCCCCGCTGGCCTGCTCCGGGTCCAGGAGCAACCCACAGTGCTCACACTGGAAGTCGTCTCGCCCCACCGTGCCTCGGCACTCAGGACATTCTAGTTTTGCCGCCATTTCAGGCCCATCATAGCGCTCCGGGACAACGGAGAGCCGAAGCCTTGGAAGGAGGGGCGTGGGGGAGGTGACCTGGTGGGGTGGAATCCCGAGGGGAACGGGTGGTGCGGAGGGCCTGCCGGCCCGGGGAGCGGCCGGCCGGGCGGGGCTCGGAGACGAAGCGCGGATTTCCCCGTGAATCCCAGGCAGACATGTCGGATGCGTGGTGCTCCACACAAATGAATGGCAACCCTGGTGCGCGTGGTGTCGGCGGGGCTATACCGCGCGCGGCAGGTGGCACCGGAAGTGGGGGTGGCGCGCCCGCGAGTCATCGCCCTTGAGTCGTCCAGCGTCGCGCCGGAGAAACATGGTTGGCATGTCCCAGGCACCCTTTCACATCCTGCTCGTGGAGGATGAACCCGTCATCCGGGAGCTGGTGCGCTCGATGTTGAGCGACGGCACGGTGGACGTGGTGTGCGCGGCCAACGGGCTGGAGGGGCTGAAGCTGGCGCGCAGCCGCACCTTCCACCTCATCCTGATGGACGTCGTCCTGCCGCAGCTCGACGGCATCTCCGCGTGCCGCATCCTGAAGAGCGACCCCGTCACGGCGACGGTGCCGCTCTACATGCTCACCGCGAAGGCGAAGAAGTCGGACATGGAGAGCGCCACGCTGGCGGGCGCGGACGGCTACATCCACAAGCCCTTCCGAGGCGCGGAGCTGATGGCGCTGGTGGAGCGGCTGCGCATGGCGCCGCCCCGCTCGGAGCCGGCCTGAGCGTCAGGGCAGGCGCGGGTGGAGGAAGCGCGCCAGGGCGATGAGGTCGTCCCAGTCCAGCTCGCCGAACTCCAGCGCCACGCCGTTCGCCTCGCGGCGGCGGATGGTGCAGGTGGTGACGATTTCGCGGTCCCCCGGCAGCGGCAGGGCCAGGGTGAGCTGACGCTGTGAGTCGCCCGGGTGGGCCAGCAGGAACAGGCCCGCCATGGACACGTCGCGGGCCCGGGCCATGACGGCGCGTCCCGGCAGGAGCACCTTCACGGTGATGTCCGCCTCCACGCGCGGGTGGAAGCGCTCGGCGATGTGGGGGCCACCATTGGAAGTCTGCATCTGCTCCTCCGCGTGCGACAGGGTGCGACAACTCTGAGGCACTTGGCGTGCGAGGCAAGTTTCCGTCCCGTCGGCCCATCCCATCGTCCGGACGCTCTTCCCGGCGGGTGGAGTCCGGTGGGCGCCGAGGCAGGCGGGATTGCTCGGGATTTCTCCTGGCATGGCCCCTGAACAGGGGCTTCCGGCACCCATCGCCGGAGGTCTTGCTTGGAACCGAGTCAGCGCAGCCCGTACCTGTTGAGCACCACCCACACCCTGCCTCGGCAGACGCCGCGCAACGACTTCGGGACGGTGCTGGCGCACGCGGCGCACACCGTCGTGAACAAGGGGGCGGGCGTGGTGGGCGGGATGATTCCGACCGGCGCCATCCTGAGCGCGGCGGTCTCCAGCACGAAGCTGGCGGTGGCGCAGGTGGCGCCCATGAAGACGTCCGACTTCGCGTCCACGGCGTCGGCCTCCACGGCGTCGGCGTCCACGGCGAGCGCCTCGCTGGGAACCGGAGGCGCGTCGTCGGGGAGCACCGATGCGTGGGAGTTGTTGAACGCGCAGAAGGAGCTCAGCGCGGAGGGCCAGAAGTTCAACGCGGCCTATCTGCATCTGCAGAACGAGATGCAGCGCGAGAGCCGCGAGCACAACGCGGTCTCCAACATCATGAAGGTCCGCCACGACTCGGCGAAGGCCGCCATCAACAACATCCGCTGAAAGGGCACGGCAGCCATGAGCGTGGACAAAGTGGGCGCCGTGGGGAGCCCGGGCCTGTCGCCCGTGGAGCCCGGGCGCGAGCGGTTCGGTCAGGTGTTGGAGGGGGCCCGGAGCCCTGGGCGGAGCGGAGGGCCTCCCGTGTCGGTGGAGGGGGCGCCGCGTCCGGTGGGCGAGGCCTCCGCGGGCGTGGTCCGGGCCGAGGGCACGGGGGCGCGGGCTTCCGCGGGGTGTGCGCGGGCGCAGGCGGGCGAGCGGGTGGATTCGGTCCAGTCGGCGAGGGAGCAGCAGGCCGCGCAGGTGGTGGAGCGCGTGGGGCAGGCGCAGAAGCGACTGGACCACATCCTGGGGCTGGCGGAGTCGGGCCGGGACTTCTCGTCGGCGGAGCTGCTGTCACTGCAGGCGCAGGTCTATCGGGCGAGTCAGGAGCTCGACCTCGCCGGCAAGGTCGTCGAGAAGGCGACCGGCGGCGTCAAGCAGGTCCTCCAGACGCAGGTTTGAGCGCGCCATGTCATCGACTTCCCGAAGGTGGCTCGCCGTCCTGTTGTTCCTGGGGACGGCGGCGTGTCGAGAGCGCATCCAGCACGGACTGGATGAGCGGCAGGCGAACGAGCTCCAGACGGTGCTCATCCAGCGAGGGGTGGAGGCGCGCAAGGTCCTGGAGGCGGGCAAGAAGCCCTCGTGGTCCATCGAAGTCATGGGCGACCAGTCGACGGAGGCGGTGAGGGTGCTCGCTGAGCTGGGGTTGCCGAGGCCCGCGGCGGAGGTGGGCTGCGACGTCTTCGGTGGGAGCGGGCTGGTGCGCACGCCCACGGAGGAGGGGCTGTGCCGCGTGCGCGTGCTGGAGCGGGGCCTGGAGAAGACGCTCCAGTCCATGGAGGGGGTGCTGCTGGCGAGAGTCCACCTGGTGGTCCCCCCGCCGCCGCGTCCAGGTGTCGCGCCCATGCCGTCGAAGGCGTCGGCGATGGTGCGGGTGATGCCCGGTCAGGCGGCGAGGGTGCGGCAGGGCTCGGAGGTCCTGAAGGCGCTCGTGGCCGGAGGCGTGGAGGGGCTGTCCACCGAGTCGGTGTCGCTGTTGGTGGACGAGGTTCCCGCGAGGGGCGAGGTGGCCGCGGCGCAGGGCCTGTCCTCGCCATGGCGCCTGCGGGTGCTGCTCGCGGTGCTCGGCGTGCTGGTGACGGGGCTGTCGGGAGCCCTCGTCTGGGTGGCGCTGCGGATGCGGCACTTCCGCGAGCTGAGTGCGACGCCCGTGGTTCCGCCCGTGCCCGCGCGGCCGGTGTTGTCGCCCGGTGCGGCGCGCAAGGTCGCCTGAGAGGAGGGACACTCGACATGGAAGCGACACGTGTGGGGCGGGTGCGTCGTCCGGCGCGGAAGGAGGAGGTGCCCGTGGCGCCGCCACCGCCGCCCGTGGACCTGGAGGCCACGGTGCACCGCCCGCTCCTGGTGGTTCCCCTGGAGCGGTACGCGCTGGTGGCGTGGGTGCTCGGGCGGGAGCGGGCAGGGGAGCTCTTGGAGGGGCTGGGAACAGGGGCGATGCGGCGCGCGAAGGTGCACCTGCGGACCCTGGCGGCGATGCCCTCGGCGCGGCGGCAGGCGAAGGTGGCGCTGGAGTTTGGTGAGCGGGCTGACGCCGCCGCGAGGTTGAGGGCCTTGATGGAGGAGGCGCCGGAGCCGCTTCGCAAGGAGGTGTTCCGGCGCCTGCCGCCCTATCACCGCACCCTGTTCCCCGGGCGGGTGGTGGAGCCGGTGGACCCGCTGGCGCCGCCGCTGCTGACTTCACTGGCCGAGCGGCTCATCCGCGAAGCCACGCGCTGACGTCCGTCCTGTTCCGCGTACCGGGCATCCCGAGCCCGGATTCCAACGCCTTCCAACTCCGCGACATCACGACGCGGCCTCCTGGCGGGGGCCATGCACGAGAGGGGTGCGTCGTCTCACTCCCCCCAAGAGCCATTCTCGATGAACCTGGACACCGAACCGTCGATTCCACCCGAGCCGCGCAGACTGCGCCGGCTGGGGGCACGCAGGATGAGCCGGGCGCACCTCGTGCTCGCCGCGCGTCCCCGTGTCGCGAACCAGGGGCGTCAGGCCTTGGGGGATGTCTGCGAGGCGCTCGGCCGTGAGCTGGGTTGCTCCGTGACGGCCGAGGCCCGGTTGCTGGACGCGGTGGTCTCTCCGCTCGGTGGGCTGATGCGGCCGGCGGTCTTCGTCCTGTTGGAGCTGTCGGCGGTGGGCGGCGTGGCGGTGCTGGAGTTGGAGCCCGCGCTGGCCATCGCGGCGCTGGAGCGCATCGCGGGCGCGGGTGGCAGGGCGGGTGTGGTGACGGAGCTGTCCCGTCTGGAGGACGCGACGCTGGCGTACCTGGTGCTGGTGGGGCTCTCGGCGGTGCGTGCCCGCTCGGAGCTGTACCCGGTGCTGGCGCCGCGCCTGGTCGCGTTGACGATGCGGGGCGAGGACATCACGGCCCGGCTGCGGGGCCGACAGCCCCTGGTGGGCGTGGAGCTGCGGGTCACGGTGGGGCAGGTGAGCGCGGGGGCCCGGTTGTTGTTGCCGGCGCCGCTGCTCCAGAGCGTGTTCCTGGAGTACCCGGTGGAGCGCGGCGCGAGTGTCGCGCCCGAGGTGCTCGCCGCATCGCTCGAGCTGAGGTGTCTGGTGGGGCGCATGCCGCTCACGAACCAGGCGCTGGACGCGCTCGCGGTGGGGGACGTGGTGGTCTTCGAGGGGGTGCGCCGTGAGAGCGCGCGCCTCCTGGGAGACGGACGGCTGGTGGGCCGTGGCTTCTCGCTCGCGGGGACGTTCCGTCCCGAGGGCTTCTGTCTGACGCGCGCGCAGGTCCGCGCGCCCTTCCCGGAGTCGAACATGCAGGCCTCGAATGAACGCAGCAACGACGCAATGCCCCCGCTTCCCGTGGACGTGGAGGTGGAGCTGACGCGGGTGCTCGTGCCGCTCTCGGAGCTGGCGGCGTTGAAGTCGGGCGTGGTGCTGCCGCTGCACATCAACGCGAGCACGCCGGTGTTGTTGCGCGTGGGTGACCGGGTGGTGGCGCGCGCCGAGCTGGTGGACATCGAGGGTGAGGTTGGTGCCCGCATCCTGGCCCTGCTGCCGTGAGCGCGCCCATGAATGCCCGTCGGCTCTCGTTCTCCCCGCGCGCTCGCTTGCAGGTCGCGACGCTCCTGGTGCTCGCGCTGGCCTTGTTGGGGCCGATGGGAGGGGTGTCCATGGTCTCGGTGGCCCGGTGCGTGCTCCTCGTGGGCGCACTGGGGGGGCTTGGATGGTGGTGGAG
>NZ_SRLW01000232.1:0-16001 GCF_006518215.1 Myxococcus sp. AB025B | reverse complement strand
GAGGTGTATAAGAGACAGGGCTCCTGGTGGGCGGGGAGAGCGGCGTGGGCAAGTCGCGCCTGCTCGATGAGCTGCGGCCCCTGGCGCTGGTGCGCGGCGCGGTGGTGCTGCGCGGCCAGGCGGTGGCGGCGGGCGGCAGTCCGTACCAGGAGTGGCGGCCGGTGCTGCGGTGGCTGTCCATCCTCACGCCGCTGGATGACCGCGAGGCGAGCGTCCTCAAGCCGCTGGTGCCTGACCTGGAAGCGGTGCTGGGGCGGCCGGTGCCGGACCCCGCGGACCTGGGCGCGGAGATGGCGCAGGCGCGCCTGCTGCAAGTCGTGGAGGACATCTTCGCCCGGCTGACGCAGCCCACGGTGGTGCTCCTGGAGGACCTGCACTGGGCCCACGGGGAGTCGCTGCTGCTGTTGTCCCGGCTGGCGGCGCGCGCCACCGGGTTGCCATTGCTGCTGCTGGGCAGCTTCCGCGACGACGAGGCCCCGGGCCTGCCCGCCCAGCTGCCCGCGCTGGACGTGCTGCGCCTGCCCCGGCTGGACGCGGGCGAAATCGCGGTCCTCAGCGAGTCGATGATTGGCCCGGCCGGCGCGCGGCCCCACCTGGTGGAGCTCTTGCGCCGCGAGACGGAGGGCAACCCGTTCTTCCTGGTCGAGGTGGCGCGGGCGCTGGCGGAGGAGGCGGGCGGGCTGGACCGGCTGGGCGACATGCCGCTGCCCGAGCGTGTCTTCGCCGGTGGCGTGCGGCGGCTGGTGCGTCGTCGGCTGGAGAAGGTGTCGGCCAGCTCGCGGGACCTGCTGCGCGTGGCGGCCATCGTCGGGCGGCAGGTGGACGTGACGCTGCTGCGGCACGCGGCGCCCGGCGTGGACGTGGAGCGGTGGCTGTCCTACTGCGCGGGGGCGGCGGTGCTGGACGTGGCGGACGGGCACTGGAGGTTCGCGCACGACAAGCTGCGCGAGGGCGTGCTGGAGGAGCTGGCCGCCGCGGAGCGGCCCCTGCTGCACCGCCGCGTCGCGGAGGCGATGGAGGCGGCGTACGGCGAGGGCTCCGCGCGCACGGCGGCGCTCTGCTACCACTGGGGTGAGGCGGGCGACTTCGCGCGCGAGGTGGAGTACGCGCAGAAGGCCGGCGAGGAGGCCCTGCGGGTGGGCGCGTGCCGGGAGGCGCTGCCGTTCCTCGCTCGCGCGCTGGAGCGGGTGTCCCCGAAGGACGCGCTGCGGCTGGGCCACCTGGAGGCGCTGCTCGCCGAGGCGCGCTTCCAGCTGGGCGAGCTGGAGGCGTTCCGCGGCCACGCGGAGCGGGCGCTCCGGCACTTCGGCTGGCCGGTGCCGACGACGCGCGTGGGCTGGGCGGTGGGCACGCTGATGCAGATGGCGGTGCGGCTGGTGCAGAGCGCCCGGCCGGACGCGCAGGGCGGGGAGTCCGAGGAGCGGCGGCGGGTGCGGCGCGTGGCGGGGCGGCTGCTCATGCGGCTCACCGACGCGTTCATCTACGGGCAGGAGGCGCTGCCGGTGCTGTGGTCGGGCCTGCGCATGCTGAACCTGTGCGAGCCGGCGGGCGCGTCCCCGGAGCTGGCGCGCGGCTACACCAACATGGCGGTGGTGGCGGGCGCGGTGCCGGTGCGGCCGGTGGCCGAGGCGTGGGTGGGCCGCGCGCGTGAAGTGGCCGAGCGCGTGGGCAGCCCCGCGGACCTGGCCTACGTGCTGTGCCGCAACGCCGTGTACGCGACGTACATGGCGCGCTGGGCGGAGGTGGAGGCGTGGCTGGAGCGCGCCACGGGCATCGTCGACTCGGTGGGGGACCTGCGGCTGGCGGAGGAGTGCCGCGCGCTCTACACCGTGGTGGGGTGCTACCAGGGCAGGTTCCAGCGGGGGCTGCCGCTGATGGACTGGCTGGAGAACTCGGCGCGCCGTCGCGGGGCGCTCCAGACGCAGCACTGGGCGCTGCACTACCAGGCCCACATCCACCTGCGGCTGGGGGACCACCTGAAGGCCCGCGCGGCGCTGGAGCAGACGGTGGTGTGGACGGAGGCGCAGGGCGGCCTCACGGACCGCATCATCCTGGACGGCACGCTGGCGCTGGTGCGGCTGCGCGAGGGCGACGCGGCGGGCGCGCGCGGCGGCGGAGAAGGCGCTCGCCAAGCTCACCGCGGGCAAGTCGGTGGCTCACTTCGTCTACTTCGGCGTCACCGCGGTGGCGGAGGTGCTGCTCACGCTGTGGGAGCGCGACGGCGGCGAGGACACGTCCCTGGTGCAGGGCGCTCGCGAGGCGTGCCGCGCGGTGGAGGGCTTCGCCCGGGTGTTCTCCTTCGCGGAGCCCGCGGCGAAGCTGTGGCGCGGCTGTGAGGCGTGGCTGTCCGGCGATGCTCCGCGCGCCCGCGCGGCGTGGCGCGACTGTGTGGCCTTGGCCATGGCGAAGGGCACCGCGTACGAGGAGGCCCGGGCGCGACTGGAGCTGGCGCGACACCTGCCCTCGGAGGACCCGTCGCGTGGGGCCCACCTGACACGGGCACTGGAGCGCTTCGAACAGATGGGCACGCGGGACGACGTGGCGCGCGCGAAGGTGCTACGAGGCTCGGGTGTCTAGTGGATTGAAGGCAGGGGATGTCCCGCTGGTGACGTGTCCGGACTGCGGCGGGACGCTGGTGTTCCACGGCCAGGAGGAGGAAGGGCGCCTGGCGTGGGGCTGGCTTCGCTGCGGTGGCTGCGGCGAGCCGTGGCCGGTGAAGCGGGGTCTTGCGCGGCTGTATCGCGAGGACGCGGTGCGCGGCACGGACCGGCTGATGCGCGTCATCTACGACGGGCTGCCCGCGCTGCATGACCCGCTGACGACGGTGCTCACGCCGCTCTTCCAGTCCGTCTCCGAGTCGAAGATGCGCGCGGGCTACCTCCGGCGGTTGGAGCTGGGCGCGCTCCGGCCGCACGCGGACGGCACGCCGCTGCGCATCCTGGAGGTGGGCGTGGGCGCGGGGGCGAACCTGCCGCTCCTCCGCCGCGAGCTCGTCACCGGCCAGGAGGTGGAGGTGTGGGGCGTGGACCTGAGCGAGGGGATGCTGGGCCGCTGCCAGCAGCGCCTGCGCAAGGGGCGCTACCCGGGCGTGCGGCTCTTGATGGCGGACGGACACACACTGCCGTTCCGCGCGGGCCTGTTCGACCGCGTGCTGAGCGTGGGCGGCCTCGGCAACTACCGCGACCCGGCCGCGGGCCTGCGGGAGCTTGCCCGCGTGGCGAAGCCGGGCACGCCCGTGGTGGTGGTGGACGAGCAGCTGGACGCGGGCCGCCGCCCCTCGCTCTTCCAGCGCGCCGCCTTCCGCGCGATTACGTTCTACACGCGCGACGCGCACTGCCCCCGGGAGCTGTTGCCCTCGCGCGCCGAGGACGTGCTCGAGGAGCAGGTGTCGCCGTTCTTCTACTGCCTGCGCTTCCGGATGCCCGAGCCCGTCGCCGCGCCCGTCACGGGTTGAGCACCAAATCGAGCAGCCGCAGCGTCATGCCGCCGCTGTAGTCGATGGTGGCGCCGTTGAACCAGCCCGCCTCGTCGCCCACGAGCACGCTGACGAAGTCCGCCACCTCCTCCACCGTGCACATGCGCCCCGCGGGGTTCATCCTCGCGTGGGCCTCCTCCAGCCGGGCCAGCGCCTCGGGCGAGTACACGTGCTTGAGCGCGGGCGTGAGCACCGTGCCGAACTTGAGCAGGTTCACCCGGTGGCCCTTCGCGCCCAGCTCCAGCGCCAGGTAGCGCACGTACATCTCCAGCGCCGCCTTCGACGCGCTGATGAGCCCCGTGTTCGACAGGTGCGTCTGGTCCAGGGAGTTCTGCAGGCCGAGCAGCCGCGCCCCCGGCGCCAGCATGTCCGCGGCCACCAGCGCCTGCGTCCAGTACACGAACGAGTGCGCCATCGTGTCGAACGTCCTGCGGATGCGCCGGGTGTGCAGCCGGTCCTCGCCCTCGGACAGGAAGCGCCCCACCGAGGCGCCCGCAATCGAGTGGACGAAGAGCTTCACCGAGCGCGGCCCCGCGACCTCCCGCAGCGCCAGGACGCCCGCCTCCGCCGCCTCGGGCGTGGACGCGTCCGCCTGCCACAGCCGCGCGCGCTGGCCCGCCTCCCGCACCTGCCGCTCCACCTGCGCCGCGTTGTCCGCGTAGCGCCCCCGGTGCACCCCGAAGACATCCAGCCCGGGCTTCTTCGCCACCGCGTGGGCAATCGCCGCGCCCGTGCCCGAGGAGACCCCCAGGATGAGCGCCCAGCGTTGCTCCGTCGTATCGGGTGGCTCCCCTTCCGAGTCCTTCATCTCACCGCTGCCTTCCCTGCCACTCGCGCGGGGCTCCGGCCGCGTGCCCGGTCCAACAGCGCCTGCACGGCGCCCGCCACTTCCCCGTGCGCCTCCAGCATCGACGCGCGGTCTTCCGCGTCGAAGCCCGGCGCCAGGTGACGCGTGAGCGGCTCGCCCACCCACTGCGTCATCTTCACGGGGAAGGGCAGCGACAAGGGCCACACGCCCGTCGCCCCCACCCCCAGCCACAACGGCAGCCGCGCGGGCATCCCCACGCGCCGCCCCAGCGCATAGCCGTCGTTGAGCCCCAGGAATGCGTCATCCATGCCGCTGCCACCCACGGGGACGATGGGCAGCCGGTAGCGCACCGCCAACCGCAGATAGCCCAGCCGCTCGCCCCAGCTCACCCGGTAGCGGTGGCGGAAGCTGCGGCACCCCTCGCGTGTGCCACCCGGTTGCAGCAGCACATGCTCGCCCCGGGCCACCGCCTGGGCGAGCCGCGCGTCATCGCCGGTGACGAAGCCCAGCCCGTCCGCCACCGCGCGCATGCCGGGGATGCGGTCGAACGCGCCGTGCGCCACGCCGTGCGGCAGGTAGCCCAGGCGCTCGTGCAGCGTCACCGTCAGCATGCACAGGTCCACCGCCAGGGGCCGCCCGTGGTAGCCGACGATGAGCTTCGCGCCGGGCTGGAGCAGCGGCTCCAGGTTCACCACCTCGTAGCGGTGGTAGCGCTGGAGGAGCTTGAAGAAGCCCAGCCACGTGGCGAGGGGCAGACCCCCGGCGCGTCTCATCCCCCCACCCGGTACAGCACCGCGCCGTGCGCGACGCCCGCGCCCACGCCCACCAGCAGCACGCGGTCCTTGGGCTTCACCCGCTTCGTGCGCCACAGCACGTCCAGGCACGTGGGCAGGGACGCCGAGCCCACGCTGCCCAGCGTGTCCACCACGCGCACGCCGCGGCTCGCCTCCACGCCCATCGCGTCCAGCACCGCGTCCAGCATGCGCCCGTTGGGCTGGTGCGTCAGCACCCACTCCACGTCGCGCAAGGCCACCTTCGCCCCGTCGAGCACCTCGCGCGTCGCGTGCATGAGCGCGTCCAGCGCCACCCGCGTCATCTCCTTGCTGGGGGTGAGGAAGCGCATCCGCTCCAGCCTTCCCGTCGCGTGCGGGTTCTCCAGCACCACGTCCGTGGGCAGCGAGCCGTCGTTGCCCAGCGCCACGCCCAGCACGCCCTCGTCCGGGCGCCCCGTCCCCAGCACCACCGCCGCCGCCGCGTCCCCCAGCACCAGGTAGGGCCGCGGGTCCTCCGGCGTCGTGGTGCGCGACAAGAGCTCCACCGACACGATGCCCACCGGCCCCAGCCCCGTCGCCACCGAGCGCGCCGCCAGGTCGAACGCGCTCAAGAAGCCCATGCACGCGTTGCTCAGGTCCATCGCGTCGCAGCTGCCCGCGAGCCCCAGCGCCGCGGCCACCCGGTTCGCCGTGGCCGGCGTGGTGACGTCGCCGCCCATGGAGCTGACGCAGAAGATGCGCTTGAGCGCGCGCGCCGGAAGCCCCGCCGCGTCCAGCGCGCCTCGCAGCGCTTGCGCCGCCACGTCCGCGGCCCGGGTGCCCGGCGGCGCGAAGTGACGGGTGTGGATGCCCGTCTTGCGCGTCACCTCGTCCACGTCCCGCCCCACGCGCGCGCACAGCTCCGCCGTCGTCACGGCGGGGCCCGGTCTCAGGCTCGCCGTGCCCAGGATTCTCACGGGAATCATGCGGCCTGCTGGCCTCCGCGGTGCCGGCCGTTCGGGCCACAGTGCGCGCGCATCTGCTCCCAGTGCGCCTTGAGCTCGGTGAGCCTCTCCGCCAGGGCTTCGTCCGTGGCGGCGCGCTCCAGGATGTCTCGCGCCTTGGTGAACTCCATCGCCGTCCTCAGCGGAGTGTCCGCTGACTGGATGTCGTAACTCACGTCCGCCATCAAGCTCTCCGCGTCGCCGCTGCGATGCAACAGCAACACACCGCTGGCGACCAGGTCCAGCGCCCTTGATACAGGATTGAGACCCGCCAGGAAGCGTCCCGCTCGGGATTGCGGCATCCACGCTGGCTCGCGCACGCCGAAGGGGAAGATGTTGCTGGAGAACACCAGGTCGGCTCCCGCGCTCACCAGGACGTTCGCGGGCACCATGCTGGTGAAGGCCCCGTCCACGTAGCGTGCGGGAGGCACCACCGTGGGCGCCCACATCCCGGGCGCCGAGCCGCTCGCGCGCACGGCCTGGGCCACGTGGCCCCGCTCCAGCGCCATGCACTCGCCGCGCGTCAGGTCCGTGGCCACGGGCAGGAAGTGGATGGGCAGCTCCTCCAGCCCCACGTCGCCCAAATCGCGCGTCACCAGGTGCTCCAGCGAGTACGTGGTGACGACGGCCGCCATCGCCGCCAGCGACAGCCGACGGCGCATGGCCTGCTCCTCCAGGCGTCGCAGACCCGACAGGCCATTGTGTCCATCCAGCGCCGTGCCACAGAAGTACGCTCCCACCAGCGAGCCCATGCTCGAGCTGCTGATGAAGTCCACCGGCACGCGGTGCTCCACCAGCCAGCGCAAGATATGCACGTGGTAGAAGCCCCACACGCCGCCGCCGCTGAGCGCCAGCCCCACGCGCCGGTGGGTGATGGCCCGGGCCCAGCGCGACAGCGCGTCCCGCTCCGCGCAGCCCAGTCGCAGCGCCGCGAGCGGACGGTCGTCCACCTCCAGCCCCTCCAGTCGTCCCACGTGCAGCCTCAGTCGGCACGGCTGCAACACGTGCGTGCCCGCGCCGGGCCGGTCCTGGGGCCGTCCCTCCAGCGCGGTGCTCCGGGGCGGGCGCACCGGGTCGATGAGCACGGTGGGCAGCACCCGGCCTTTCGCCAGGCGGAACTCGCGCGTGGGCTCGTGGCGCGGCACCAGGGCCACGTGCTTGTCCACCAGGAGCGCGCCCTCCGCCAGCTGGCACCCGTCGAGGAACACGTAGTGCAAGTCGCCCTCCCGGGCGAGCTCGCGCAGGCGCTCCAGGCCCAGCCGTCCCGGGGCGCCGCGCTGAGGGGCGGGCACCCAGGCGCGCAGCACGCCGTCCGCGCCCTTCACCGGCGCGGGCTCGCCCGTGCCCGGCTCCGCGGTGCGCACCAGCAGCACCCGGTCCTTGAAGTCGTGGGTGATGACCTTGGCCACCAGCTCGATGAGCCGCGACAGCGGCGCGCCCGTCACCTCGCTGGAGAAGGTGACGACCTCCACGTGGGGCAGCGGGTCCGGCTGCCGGGGCGGCTCGGCGTGTGCCAACAAGCGCTTGAGGTCCTGTCTCAGGCCCGCGCGCGCGTGGACGAGCGCCCACACCGCGTCCCGGGGGAAGAACAGGCCCTTGCAGGCGGTGGCCGCGCGCGCGGTGACGGAGTAGTGGCCGCCCATCAACGCCTCGAACCCCAGCGGCGTGCCGGGGCCGAGCGTCAACAGGAGCTCATCGTCGCGGCGGGCCTCCAGCTCTCCCTCCAACAGCAGGAAGAAGCCGTGGGCCTCCTGGCCCTCCTCGCACAGCACCGTGTCCGGAGCCCAGGCGACGTCCCAGGCCAGGTCGAGCAGCTGGAGGAGGACGGTGTTGCTGGTGTGGCGCAGCGCGGGAGCGCGCTTGAGCGCATACAGCCGACGACGCTGGACGTCGAGGGGCATGGAGCGGGCCATGAATCGACGGAGGATAGCGAACCCTCCGGCGTGGGATATTGGGTCGTATCAGCCCCGCCACTGGCGTCAGGCCGGTTGCGGTCGGGACGGCTCGGAGGGCGGCGGTGTGCCTCCGCCCGGAGGCCGTGCGTGCTCGTGCCGCTTGAGCAGCCGCGAGCGCGCGGACTCCACCACCGCGTACAGCACGGGGATGAAGATGAGGTTGACGAACGTGGACAGCAACATGCCGCCGAAGACGGTGGTGCCCAGCGACTTGCGCGCCGCGGCGCCCGCGCCCGACGCGAGCACCAGCGGCACCACGCCCATCAGGAACGCGAAGGACGTCATCAGGATGGGGCGCAGGCGCGTGCGCGCCGACTCAATCGCGGAGTCCACCACGCCGCGGCCCTCGTGGCGCAGCTGCTCGGCGAACTCGACGATGAGGATGGCGTTCTTGCTCGCCAGGCCCACGAGCATGACCAGCCCCACCTGGCAGAACACGTCGTTCTGCAGGCCGCGCGCGTTCTGGAACGCGAGCGCCCCCAGCATGGCCACCGGCACGCCCAGCAGGATGACGAACGGTAGCGCGAAGCTCTCGTACTGCGCGGAGAGCACCAGGAACACGAAGACGATGCCCAGCGCGAAGATGAGCAGCACGCGCCCGCCCGCCTCCTTCTGCTCCAGGGACAGGCCCGTCCACTCGAAGGTGTAGCCCTCCGGCAGCACGTCGCGCGCCGCGGCCTCCATGGCCTCCAGCGCCTGGCCGCTGCTGGCGCCCGGCGCCGCCTGCCCGTTGATTTCGGCCGCGCGGTACAGGTTGTAGTGCTGGATGTTCTGCGCGCTGGTGATGGGCTTGATTCGCACCAGGGACTCGAGCGGCACCATGTCCCCGGTGGCCGAGCGGACGTACAGCGCGCCGATGTCCTTGGGCTCGTTGCGGAAGGGCATGGCCGCCTGCACGTACACCCGGTACACGCGGCTGGCGAAGGTGAAGTCGTTGACGTACTGGCTGCCCAGGTACACCTGCAGCGTGGCGAACAACGCGTCCAGCGGCACGCCCAGGGCCAGCGCCTTCTCGCGGTCCACCTGGATGTCGAGCAGCGGCGTGTTGGCGGTGAAGGAGGAGAACACGCCGCGCAGGATGGGGGCCTGGTTGGCCTTGCCCACCAGCGACTCCGTGGTGCGCGCCAGGTCCGACAGCGAGCGGCCACCTTGCTGGTCCTCGAGCACGAACTCGAAGCCGCCCACGCTGCCCACGCCGCGGATGGCGGGCGGCTGGAAGGGCAGCACGCGCGCCCCGCCGATGCCGAGCAGCGGCCCGCGCAGCCGCTCCACGAGCCCCGCCACGCTCTCCTCCTGCTTCTTCCTCTCGTCCCACGGGCGCAGGTTGACGAAGAGGGTGCCGTAGTTGGCGCCGGTGCCGAGCAGCGAGAAGCCGCCCACGGTGAAGGTGCCCGTCACCTCCGGCTGCTTGCGGATGATGTCCTCCGTCTGCAGCAGCACCCGCCGCGTGTAGTCCAGCGAGGTGCCCTCCGGGCCCTGCACCGCGATGATGAGGTAGCCCTGGTCCTCGTCCGGGATGAAGCCCGAGGGCGTGGCGCGGTACACCCACGCGGTGCCCAGCAGGCACAGGGCGAAGACGATGATGACCGGCCACTTCCACGGGCCGATGAGCTTGTGGAGCAGCCGCCCGTAGCCGTCGCGGAAGCGGTCCAGGCCCTGGTCGAACTTGCGGAAGAACAGCCACTTCTGGCCCTCGTGCGGACGCAGCAGCCGGGCGCACAGCGCGGGTGACAGCGTGAGCGCCACCAGGGCGGAGAGGCTGATGGAGAAGGCGAGGGTGAGCGCGAACTGGCGGTAGATGGCGCCGGTGGTACCGGGGAAGAACGACACCGGGACGAACACGGCGGAGAGCACCAGGGCGATGGCCACCACGGCGCCGGCCACCTGGCGCATGCCCCGCTCGGTGGCCTCGCGCGGGCTGAAGCCCTCCTCCATGGTGCGCTCCACGTTCTCGATGACCACGATGGCGTCGTCCACCACGAGACCCGTCGCCAGCGTCAGGCCGAACAGGGTGAGCGTGTTGAGCGAGAAGCCGAAGGCGCTGACGAACATGAACGTGCCGATGAGCGACACCGGCAGCGTGGTGGCCACCACCAGCACGCTCCTCCAGCCGTGCAGGAAGATGAAGATGACCAGCACGACGAGCAGCACCGCCTCGCCCAGCGTGACGAGCACCTCTTCAATCGACGCCTCCACCGCCGCGGTGGTGTCGAACGCCGTCGCGTACTCCAGGCCCGGCGGGAAGTTGCGCTTGAGCCGCTCGAGCTCCTGCACCACGCCGTCGCGCACCTCCAGCGCGTTGGAGCCCGGCAGCTGGAAGATGCCCAGGCCCACGGCGTCCTGGCCGTTGAAGCGGAGCAGCTGCGCGTAGTTCTCCGCGCCCAGCTCCACCCGGCCCACGTCCCGCACCCGCACCAGCGAGCCGTCCTGGCCCCGCTGCACGACGATGGCGCCGAACTGCTCCGCGGTGGCGAGCTGCCCCTGCACGCGCAGGGTGAACTGGTAGTTCTGTCCCGGCGGCGCGGGCTCCTGGCCCACCTGCCCGGCGCCCACCTGCACGTTCTGCGTGCTCAGGGCCGCGACGACGTCGGAGGCGCCCAGCTTGCGCCGCGCCAGCTCCGTCGGGTCCAGCCACAGGCGCATGGCGAAGCGCCGCTCGCCGAAGATGCGCACGTCACCCACGCCCTTCACGCGCAAGATGGCGTCGCGGATGTACACGTCCGCGTAGTTGCTCAGGAAGCCCGTGTCGTAGCGGTTCTGCGCGTCGAACAGGCCGAAGGCCATGAGCAGCTGCGTCTGCGCCTTGTTGACGGTGATTCCCAGCGCGTTGACGGCCGCGGGCAGCTGCGGCGACGCGGTGGAGACGCGGTTCTGCACGTCCACCGCGGCGATGTCCAGGTCGCGGTCCTGCTCGAAGGTGACGGTGATGCTGCTCTGTCCGGTGTTGCTGCTGGTGGAGGAGATGTAGCGCATCCCCTGCACGCCGTTGAGCTGGCGCTCGAGCACCGTGGTGACGGCGCTCTCCACCGTCTCCGCGGACGCGCCGATGTAGTTGGCCGTCACCTGGACCTCGGGCAGCGACAGGTCCGGGTACTGCTCAATCGGCAGGCCGGGGATGGTGATGGCCCCGACGAGCGTGATGAGGATGGACAGCACGCTGGCGAAGATGGGCCTTCGGATGAAGAAGTCGGTGAACATGCCGTGCCCTCACTGCCCCGCGTCGGAGGCGCCGCCGACGCCCTGGCCCTCGGGCTTCGCGGGCATGGGCTTGATGGGCTGGCCATCCCTCAACAACTGCAGGCCGCTCACCACCACCTGCGTGCCCCCGTCCAGGCCTCCCGTCACCTCGTAGTCGTTGCCCGTCACGTCGCCCACCTCCAGCGGCGTGCGCTTCGCCACCGTGCCGCCGTCGGCCGACGCCACCACGTACACGAAGGACTGGCTGCTGATTTGGGTCACCGCCACCGTGGGCACGGTGAGCGCCTCGCGCGCGTCGTACACCAGCCGCGCGCGCACCAGCTCCCCGGCGCGCAGCCCCACCGTGTTGTCGAACGCGGCCTTCACCTCCACCAGCTGCGTCGTCGCGCTGGGCGTGGGCGCCACGAAGAACACGGGCGCGGACACCCGCACGTTCCCCTTCTCGTCCAGCACCTCCACCGGCGTCCTGCCCACCCGGACGACACGCGCCCGGTCCACCGGCACCTGCACGGAGACCTCCAGCGCCTTGCTCTGGTCCAGCGACGTGAGCTGCGATTGGGGCGTGACGTAGTCGCCCACCTTCACCGGGATGTCGCCGACCACGCCGGCGAAGGGCGCGCTCACCTCGTAGAAGCCCAGCTGCACCTGCTGCGACTGGATTTGCGCTTCAATCGCCCGCGCGCTCGCCTCCGCCTGCTGCGCCTGCGCCACCGCCTGCTCGTAGTCCTGGCGGCTCTGCAGTCCCTCCTTGAGGAGCTGCGCGCTGCGCTCGCGGGTGCGCCGGGCGAACTCGCGCTGGGCCAGCGCGGAGGCCTTCTGCGCCTTCGTGGCGCGCAGCCCCGCCTCTTCGCGGCGCGGGTCGACGACGAGCAGCACCTCGCCCTTCCGCACGCGGGTGCCGGGCCGCACCGGTATCGCCTGCACGTAGCCGGCGACCTGGGGATACACGCTGATGCTGCTGCGCGAGATGAGCGTGCCCACGTACTCGGCGGCGTCCTGCACCTCGTTGGGGGAGAGCGCCTGCACCTGCACGGGCATCACCGTGCCCGCGGCGGCCTGTCCCGCCTGCGGTCCGTCTTCCGTCCCCGAGCCCTTGCACCCCGAGAGCGTCAGGAGCATCGCGCCCGCCGCGCCCCATGTCCTCACCAGTCGCATGCCGCCTCCGCCAGGAACGCCTCGACGCGCGCCTGCTCCAACTCGAACTCGCGCACCACCAGGGCCAGCTCCGCCTGCCGCAGCGCCGCGGCGGTCTGGATGAGCTCCAGGCTGGTGCCGGTGCCCACCTCGAAGCTGCGCCGGGTGAGCCGGTCGTTCTCCTCGGCCAGCCGCTGCTCCTGCGACGAGATGTCCCGCGACGCCTGGGTGACCTCCACGCCGCGCCGCGCCCTGGCCACCTCCACCGTGACGGAGCGCTCCAGCTCCACCACCTGCTGGCGCGCCACCTCCGCCTCCGCGCGGGACTGCCGCAGCCGCCCCTCGCGCGCGCCGCCGTCCCAGAAGGGCAGCAGCAGGCTGGCGCCGATGTTCCAGATGGGGACGTTCACCACGTCGTCCTCCACCGTGAGCGCAATCGTCGTGCTCGTCAGCGAGAGCGACGGCGCGTACTGCGCCTTCACCGCGCTGACCTGCCGCTCGGCCACGGTGTGCCGCGAGCGCGCCGCCGCCAGGTCCGAGCGCCCGTCCACCGCCTCCAACTGGCGACAGTCCTTCCTCGCGCCTCGCAGCAGGTCCTCCACGCTCACGCCCTTGGCCAGCCCCACCGCCTGGGGCATGCCCAGCGCCAGGCCGAGCCCCTCTCTTGCCTGCCTCAGGTTCTCGTCCCCGGTGACGACCAGGGCCCGCGCCGCCTCGGCGTCCTGCTGCACGCGCACCACGTCCAGCCGCGTGCCGGCGCCCAGCTCCAACCGCCGCTCCGCCAGGGAGAGTCGCTCCAGCGCGGTGCGCAGGTTGACGCGGTTGACCTCGGCCAGCCGCTCCTGCGCGGCCACCTGCACCAGCGCGCGGGCCAGCGCTCCGCTGAGCTGACGCCGGGTCTCCGCCAGGGACAGCGTCGCGGCGCGCTGGGCCTCACGGGCGACGCGGCGCGCGCCGATGGCCTGGAAGTCGAGCAACGGCATGGACGCGGAGAGGAAGCCCACGACGGGCGGCTGCGTGGGCCGGAGGCCGTCTCCGTCGCCGGTGCCTCCGCCGACACCGCCGCCGATGCCACCGCCCACGCCGCCCCCCGCGCCGCCGCCGATGAACGTCGTCGCGTCCGGGTCCAGCACGTTGTACTGCACGCCCACGGTGCCGGTGATGGTGGGCAAGAGCCCCGCCAGCGCGATGCGCGCCTGTCCCGCGGCGGACTCCACCTGGGCCAGCGCCGTCCTCAAGTCCGTGGAGCGCTGCCGCACCAGCTCCAGCGCCTCGTCCCAGGACTTCATCTGGATGGGCGCGGGCGGTACCGGCGTCAGGAGCGGGTCCGACACCTCGGGTTGCGGAGGCTGGGGTGAGTCGTCACCCGAAGGGCCGGGCCCGGGCGTGCTCGGCGCCTGTGAGGGCGCGCCGGGATTCCGGGGCGGCGTCTGTTGTCCCTGGGCGGACGGCGGCTTCGCGGGGCCCTGGACGGGCAGCACCCGGGGCACGCGCTGGCGCGACTGCGTCCGCTGTCGCACGGCGGGACGTGGCCGGGCCTGGGCGAGCAACACGCCTGGCTCGGAGCCAGGGTGCGAAAGCAGGAGGACGAGCAGCAGGGCGTTCATATCGGGGGCCCTGAGGTAGGGGAGGCACCCGATACCGGCCACGTACCGTGGGGCGAGGCCCCTCCTGCCGGACAGAACCGGCGAGTGCCTGCTCAACAGTGGATGGAGCGGCGGGAGGCTTCGTCCGCGAGCGGTCCTGCGCCTCAGCGCCCTTGTTGGAGCATGGACAGACGTTGCTTCGCCGCGCGGCTCTGCGGGTCGAAGCGCAGCGCCTCCTCCAGGCGCTCGCGGCCTCTCTCCACCTGTCCCTGCACGACATAGACATCGGCCAGACGGATGAGGGCGTCGGGGTTGTAGGGCTGCAGGTCCAACGCCTTCTCGAACTCGCGCACCGCGGTGGTCAGGTCCTTGCGGCGCACCGCGAGCTGCGCGAGCAGCAGGTGCGGCTGCACCAGCCCGGAGGTCTCCGGCTTCGAGGCCAGCGCCTCCACGGCGGACAGGCCGCGCGCGTCGCCGAAGCTCGCGAGCGTCACCGCCGCCGCCTGACGCACCCACAGGGACTGGGTCTGGAGCAGTGCGGCCAGGTCCTCGCTGGCCTCGCGTGCGTTGACCAGGCTCAGCGCCTCGATGACGTCCGTGCGCAGCTGGCTGTCCTGGGTGCTCTTGAGCGCGGCGCGCAGGGCGGGGATGGCCTCGCGCTTGTAGCGACGCACCAGCACCTTCGCCGCCGCGCCGCGCAGGGACGGGGCTTCGTTCGCATCCGCGAGCGTGGCCTCCAGCGCGGGGCGCCCCGTCTGGGCGGTCTTGTCGTCGAAGGCGTCCGCGAGCCGGAGGCGGCGCTCCTGTCGCTTCGCGGAGGCCGGCCACAGCTTCGTCATCGCCTGGGCCATGGCCTCTGGCGTCTGCTTCGTGTGGCAGGTGTTGCACGCGTTGGGGATGTTGTGGCGCGTGGTGTTCTGGGGCGCGGGGACGTCCAGCGCGTGGTCCGCGAACTTGTCGAGCACGCCGGAGACGACGGGCGGCATGTGACAGGCCAGGCAGTCCTGCGCGTCGCGCGAGGTGTGGCGCGCGTGCTGCGCGGCCTGGGCGAAGAGGTCCGCGTGGCACTGCTGACAGGTGGCCGAGCCGACCGAGACCTTTGTCTGGGACGTGTCCGGGAGGTTCAGCTCGTTGGGGGCGTTGGGCTCGTGCGGCGCGGTGTGGCAGGTGAGGCAGGTGGCGCCGCCCTTGAGATGACACGCGGACTGGATGAGGGCCTGGTACTCGAAGCTGGAGGTGCTGGGGCGGCCGTCGGTGAAGTAGTCGCCGGAGCGCTCGTTGCCGAGGAAGACGACGATGGGCTGGTAGAAGTCCTCGTAGCGCTGGCCGGGCTGGTAGCGGTGCGTGGTGTCGAGGATGGGGAAGAGCGGACGGCGCGGGCCGTGGCACTGCGCGCACACGGCGAAGCCCAGCTCGTGGGACAGCTTGGACGGCTGGACGATGTCCTGGGGTTCCTGCGTGTCGGCGTGCCGCGCGCCCGGGCCGTGGCAGCTCTCGCACGCGACGCCCGCGTCGGTGAAGGCGGTGGTCCACGTGTGCTGGTCGCGGTCATAGCGCGCGTCCAGGCCGGTGACGTGACAGTCCAGGCACGCGTGCTGCGCGCTGCGGCGGAAGTTGGTCCAGAAGAACGGGTGCTCGGGCGTGAGCGCGCCCTGCTTGGTCTCCGAGTAGTCCACCCATTCGCCCTTGCCGGTGACGTGGTAGTAGACGGGCAGCACCTGCCAGCGTCCGTCGGGCATCACCGCGACGGGGTCCTGCATGCGCTTGCCGCCGATGACCCACTCCACGGGGAACTCGGCGAGCTGTCCGTCCGAGCCCTTGGTGCGCATGAAGTGGCGCTCGCCGTCGCGGCGCATCCACGCCTCGCTGGAGTCGCCCTTGAAGTGCGTGCGCTTCGCGTAGTCGCCCACGACGAACCTGCGCGTCCCGGGGGACAGCGCGCGCGCGTGCCAGTCCTTGCCCCACGCGGCGTGCTCGTCCTCGTGGCACTCGCCGCACGCCTCCGAGCCCGCGTAGACCCCGCGCGCCGGATGCGCGTCCTTCACCGCGACGGGCGTCGCGCTCGCCTGGACGGGAGGCGTGGGGGCGG
>NZ_SRLW01000231.1:0-16143 GCF_006518215.1 Myxococcus sp. AB025B | reverse complement strand
GTGGTGGTGGTGGCGGTGGGTCCACCGGATCCGGGTCCACGGGCGTCGGATTCGGCGTCGGGTCCACGGGCGTCGGATTCGACGGCGTCGGGTCCTCGATGACGGGGGGCGCCTGCGTCGGCGGAGACGGGGCCTCGGAACCACAAGCCCACATCCACATCAATGGAAGACAGAGCAAGAGTCGTGAGCGAGTCATCGACCGGGGTTGAGCAAGGCGCGTGCCTCATGGAGGCCAAGGTGCGCTGCCCGGTAGTGGACGAATCCACTGCGCCTTGGGGCCATGGGGTGGGAAGTCGATGAAAGGGATTTCCCATCCTGGTCCGGTCAATCGCCCCACCCTGGAGGGCAGAGGACCCGTCGCGCCGGGTGTCGTCTCCTGGGGCGGAGCGGGAGCGGCCCCCTCGGACGCGGGCCCTCTGGCGGGGCAGGCAGGCAGTCAGGGAAGCCACTTCTCTTCCCACCCGGCGCTGTTCCCGACGCGCCGGGGCGCCCCTAGCTTCATCGAGAAGAGGGGAGCGCCGCGACAGGGAGACGCCCGCGATGGAGACCTGGAACCAGTCGTCTGATTCCGCCCGCAGCCACACGCCGCTGATGGTGAACCGTCGTATCGACGAGCACGTGGAGGCGTGCGTACGGCACATGGCGACCCACGCCGACCGCCCGGAGATGAGCCGCTACCTCCGGACGCTGGAGCGCGAGTGGGACCTCAACCGCGCCGTCATGGTGGGCACCGCCGTGGCCGGCGCGCTGGGCCTCCTGCTGGGCAGGCGGGACGGCGGCGGCTGGCGGTGGCTCAGCGCGGTGGCCGCCGGCGTGCTCCTCCAGCATGGCGTCCTGGGCTTCGGCCCCCTGTCCGCTCCCTTGCGCGCGCTGGGTATCCGCACGCGCCGGGAGATCGATCTGGAGAAGTTCGCCATCAAGGCGCTGCGCGGTGACTTCGAGCGCATCCCCAATGACGGCGGCCCCATGGCCCGCGCCAACGCGGCGCTGGTGGCCGCGCAGTCCTGACCTGTCCTGCCCCCGCTCACGAAAGCACGCGAGCGGGGGCCTGGATGATTCTCAGTGCCGGGGCGAGGTGTAGCCGCCACCCAGCGCCGGCATCAGCGCGGGCGAGGACGGCTGCGGCGCGCCGTTCTTGGCGCCCGTGTCGGCCGTGTCGAAGAAGCCGTTGAGGCCGGCGATGCCCAGCGAGAAGTTCGTCACCCAGCCCGAGTCCGGCTTGCCCGCGGCCGCGTTGATGTCGAGCGGCCGGGCGAAGTGCAGGCGCATCAAGAGCGGCCCCAGCGACACGTTGAAGCCGATGGCGGCGTCCAGCACGCGGTGGTCCCACAGGTCCCGTGAGCTGTTGCCCACGCCGCCCACGTCGACGCCAGCCACCGCCTCCAGGTCGTTGAGGAAGGCCACCCGGATGATGTCGTTGAGCGGCAGCTGCAGCTCCAGCGTGGAGTAGACGAAGTTGCGGCCCAACAGCCACCGCTCGTCGCCGAAGTTCACGCCGCGCAGGGTGTCGAACGAGGACAGGAAGTAGGAGCGCGCGTAGCGTCCGCCCAGCGTGGTGCCCGCGCCGCCGCGCAGGAACAGGTGCGTGCGGCCGTAGATGGGGAAGTAGCGCTCGGCGTCGACGCGCACGTTGCCGTAGGCCTCGGAGTTGAACGGCTGCACGCCCACCGTCGTCTCGAGCAGCGCGGAGCTGCCCGACAGCGGGCCCGTGGCGTAGTGGTACTTCAAGCTGTCGTAGCCGATCTGCCCGCTCAGCTCCGTCTGGAAGCGGATGGAGCCGTTCTTCTGGTTCCACAGCGACAAGAGCTCCCGGTTGGCCTCGTTGCGGTCCGGGAAGAAGAGGCGGAACTCCGTGTCGTCGTCGAGGAAGTACTTGGTGCCACCCACGCTCAGGTCACCCTGGATGAACAGGAAGGTGCTCAGCGGGTAGCGCAGGCTGCCGAGCGCGCCGAAGTAGCGCTCCGCCGACGTGAAGAAGACGGGCAGGTCGTCGAACGTCTGGTCCACGCGGAAGCGCAGCGACTGGAAGAGGCCGCCGCCCCACGTCGTGCGGCGCTCGTCGTTGATGTAGAGCATGTAGCCGTCGGTGAGGTCGAAGCTGCCGTACACCGCCAGCGTCAGGATGAACTGGTGGTCCCGCATGCGGTCGCTCGCCGCGGCGAAGAGCTGACCGACGAAGCCGCCGCCACCCGCGCCCGCGAAGCCGAAGATGGGGCCGAACTCCAGGTTCTGTCGGGCGAAGGGCCGGTAGGGCGTGGCGTCCGTGAGCGGGCGCACCGCGAGCGGGTTGGGCGGCTCGGGCGGCGGCTCGGGCGGCACGTCGAGCGCGAGCATGCGCGGCGGCCGGAGCACCGCGGGCTTCCTCTCTCCGGAGACGTGGAAGAGCATCCACAGGCTGCCCTCCGGGCCGGGACCCGGCTCGAACACGCCCGTGGTCAGGTCCGTGCGCCGCACGATGCGGCCATCCGCCATCAGCTCGTGCAGGTCGGAGCTGCTGTTGTTGAAGGCGGTGAAGAACACGCGCCCGTCCGCCAGCGCCACCGGGTCCGCGTGGTCGCGGTCCTCGCTCGTCAGCCGCTCCACCTGGCGGGGCGCGTCCACCTTCACGCGGAAGAGGTTGAACTTGCGGTGCGACGTCGCATCCGACGTGAAGACGATGCCCGAGGGGCCCCACGTCACCTGGCGCTCGGAGAACACGTCGTCGGTGAGCCGCAGCGGTTTGGCGTCGGGGCTGGCGTTCAGGTCGATGACGTACACGTCGCGCAGGCCCTCGTCCTGGATGCCGATGAAGGCCACCCAGCGGCCGTCCGGGGAGATGGCCGGCGAGTACGCGGCGAGCAGCCCGTGCTTGTCGATTCGGTACGTCTTGCGGTCCCCCAGCTCCAGGTTCACCGACGTGCCCACCTCCCGGTCGATGCCGGTGCGGATGGGGTTGCGGCGCACCAGCACGTCCTGGGAGCGCTTCTCCACGGTGTGCTTGTAGTCCTGCACGTAGATGACGTCGCGCCCGGTGATCTCCGCGACGAACGCCAGCTTGTCCTTCGACAGCGCGAAGTTGCGGCCGGAGATGGGGTGCAGGGACTCCACGCCCGGCATGCCGTCGCTGGCCACCCGCACGTTCTTGTCCGGCGCGCGCGGGTCCATCATGTACAGCCGGCTCTCGCCCGTCTCCGGGACGATGGTGCGCATGGCCAGCACCGAGCCGTCCGGGGAGCTGGTGAACGCGGTGATGTAGCCGGGCGCCTTGTCGAGCAGGTCCAACGCGGGCGCGGACTGCTCCGAGCCCAGGTACGTCTTGTACGCGCGCCGCTTCAGCCAGTTCTCGAACCGCGCCGACAGCCGCTTCGGGTCATCACCCGTCAGCCGCTCCAGCAGCTCCTCGAACTTGAGCGACGGCGTGTCCTTGGCGCCGCCCACCAGCCGGGGCGACTCCTCCAGCACGCGCTGGATGAAGCCCTTGCCGTACTCCTCCTCCAGGAAGGCCACGCGCACCTGGCCGACCTTGTAGATCCACAGGTAGCCGTAGGGCCCGGGGGAGAAGAAGTCGAGGAACGCGTAGCCCTTGTAGAGGTCCGGGTTCACGAGCAGGTCCCGGACCAGCATCTCCGCCTCGGGGTCCATGCCCCGCTTGGCGTAGAACTCCGCGAGGCCTTCGATGAACCACAGGGGGATGGCCTGGAGCGGCTCGCCGAACACCTTGGCCTGCTCCGTCACGGTGCGCACCTTCTGGATGGTGAACTGGTGCGCGAGCTCGTGCGTGCTGACCTCCTCGAAGAGCCGGTGGTCACCCAGGTACGGCAGGGTGAGCTTCAGGTCACCCTCGGTGCTGGTGACACCCAGGGTGCCCTCGGACAGCGGGAAGAGGTTGGTCTGCAGGAACTCCTGGTAGCTGCTGTAGAGGATGTACGGGAAGGTCTCCGTGGGGACGTATTGGAACGTGTCCACCAGGTAGCGGTAGGCCTCCTCGATGAGCGGCGCGGCGCGCTCGGCGACGATGCGCTCACGCTCGTAGAAGTAGAAGCGCACCCCGCCGGCCTTCGCCCCCAGCGACCTGGCGTAGGTGTAGTTGAAGCCGCCATCCGGTGAGCCGCCCAGCGCGGGGCCTCCCAACGCGGGCGCGCCCAGCGCGGGGCCTCCGTCGGGGTCGCCCAGCGCGACGCCTCCGTCGGGGGCGCCGAGCGCGGCGGTGCTCAGGGGCGTGCCGCCGTCCTCGTTGGAGGCGACGGAGCCCGGGGGGGGCGGGGTGCCGGCATCCTCGGTCTGGACGAGCTCGGGTGCGGGGCTGGGCGACAGCGTGGTGGACGGCTCGGTGGGAGCGGCCGCGCCGGAGGGCGGGGATTTCGTGTCTCCCGCCTCCGCGTTGGCGGTGGGGGCGTCCGGGTTGGCGCCACCCTGGACGCCGGGGGGCTGGTCATGCGCCGTCCTGTCCGGAGGCCTGGCCTCTTCGCCCGTGGCCTGGGGGCCGACGAGGATGTCGACGTGCCGCCACTCGAACTCGTAGCTGTTCACCGGCGTCTTGCCCGGGCGGCGAGGCACGACGAAGACCTGGGCCAGCGCCAGCTCCGGCAGGAGCAGGGCCAGCGCGGCGGCAGCGAGGAGACGGGGGTTCACGAACACCTCATGGGTGGGGTACTGGCGAGACAGGGCTTCCTGGGAGGCTCGCTCTCAGGAGTGAGCCTATACAAGGGCCTCGTTTATTTCTTTCCGTTTACTTGCCCGACGGTGGGCGTCCCGCATCCCTTGGGGAGAGTGAGGGAGGGGCTTTCGTTGTGTGGCATGGCCCGGTATGCATACGGGTCATGAGACGCCTCTTCGTACTGAGCAGCACGCTGGTCCTTGCCCTGGGTTGCGGCAAGGACGGGGACTCCAAGAACAAGGCGGAGTGTCACCTTGCCGCCATCAACCTGTCGTCCTGTCAGCGTTCAAGCCTCGCGGCCCTGCAACCCGCGGGCGTGTGGAACGTCAATGTCGAACTGAACGATGGATCGGGTTCGGCGGGCGCGCTGCGTCTGTCGGGGGCGGACGGCGCGAAGGTGCTGGGCTTCACCGTGACGGAGCAGCAGCACACGGAGGACTCGTACTACCTGGCCGCGGACGTGGTCGACCCGTTCGAGCGCACGGTGCGCTACGCCTTCGCCGGCTGCGAGGCGAGCTCGCCCAGCCGCATGAAGGGCACCTTCCGTCGCTGCGTGGACGGAGAGCTGGACCTGCAGGGCACGTTCGAGGCGGCGCGCCTGCAGCGCAAGGCGGACGAGGTCGAGGGCTCCGGGGTGGAGCTGGTGCGCGAGGTCGCCCTCCAGGATCCCTCCGCCGGAGAGCTCGTGGTCGCCAAGGAGCTGACCGTGGTGGGCGGACGTGCCTACCTCGCGCTCGGCAAGGATGGCCTCGCCATCTACGACGTGAGCGTCCCGTCGGAGACGCGGAAGCTCTACTCGGGCAAGCCGTCGAGTGATGTCTACAATGACCTGGTCGTGCACGGCACGCTGGCGTACGTGGCCAGCCAGAAGAGCGGTCTGGTCATCTACGACGTGGCGGACCCGGAGAGGCCCGTGCTGCTGCGCTCGTTGACGGACCCGTCGGTGGAGGTCGGGGCGTTGGCGTTGAACGGCAACCTGCTGTTCGCCGCGTCGCCCGCGCCGAATGGAGAGGTGTTGATCTTCGACGTGACGACGCCGCTGCAACCGAAGCTGCTGAAGCGCTACTTCATCGAGGGCGCCGAGCCTTTGAGCGGGGAGGTGCCTTTCGACGTGGTGTCAGTGGGGAACCGGCTCTACGTGAGCAACTGGACGTTCGGCGTCACGGTGTCGGACATCACGACGCCCTCGGCGCCGAAGCTGTTGGGGCGCTTCGGAGGTAGCGCGTCCCGTTCGTTGGCGGTGGGCTCGGTGAATGAGCGTCCGTTGGTGTTCTCGGGTGGCGAGGACTGGGGGGCGTTCGTCAGCGTGCTGGACGTGTCCAATCCGGCGAGCACGCTCCAGGTGGGCGAGTTCCGGGTCCGGCCGGAGGTCTCCGTGCGCGCGATGGCGCTGTCGGGGACGAAGCTCTACGTCGCGCACTACCAGGACGGTCTGCGCGTGGCGGACGTGAGCAACCCCAGCGCCCCTCGGCAGGTGGCGTACTTCAACACCTACCGCGAGACGGACGCGGGCCGCGGCCTGTCGTTCTTCGAGGGGCTCAACGCCATCGCGGTCCCGGGTGACGGGTACATCTACACGACGGAGTCGTCGCGGGGGCTGCTCATCTTCCGCGAGACGCCGGCGCCCTGAGTCTGGCGTGACTTCCGGTGAGGCGCCTCATGCTGGAGGCGCCTCACGCGGTCGTGGTGCTGGGTCGGAGTCTAGGGCGACAGCAGCGAGTTGCCCGTTCCGCTCCTGCCGAGGCTGGCGCCGCGTGCGAGGTTGAGCTCGATGCCGGCCTCCTGGAGCGCGAGCCGCGCGGCGTATCCGTCGCTGCGTCCCGCCGCGTCACGAGCGAGGTTGAGCAGCGCTCGGGCACGGTCCGCATGGACGATGACGTTGCCCTGACCGAACGCAGCGGCGCTCTGGCGAATCTCCGCGAAGGCGCTGTCGGCGATGTCGAGGGCATCGTCGACGTCATCCTCGCCCTGTTGGATGGCGGCGTCGGCGGCCATCATCCATTCGCCGGCGCTCTGGAGCGCGGAGAGTCGCTGCTGGCGTGATTGCTCGGTCTCGACGGCGCGCTCTCCGAACGTGTCGACCTGCTGCTGGGTGGCGACGGCGTTCTGCTCAATCTGGTCGTCGCGAGCCCGGAGCTCTTCCTCGAGCTCGTCGAGTCGGGCGCGCAGCTGCGCGACCTCCGTGTCGTTCGAAGCGGGGGGATTCGAGGTCGCGGAGGTCTGCTGCTGTCCGGAGGGGGCGTTGTTGTTCTGCGGCACGGAGGTGCCCTGCGTGTCGGTGGATTGAGGCACGGTGTTCGAGCCCGAGCCGCCGGTGCCGTTCGGAGAGATGGGCGACGTGCCCGTGGTGCCCTGGCCACCGCCTTGCTCGGCCTCGGTGGGGCCGAAGCCGCCCAGCGAGTCTTGAGGCTCGGGCTGCGCGCCTGAGCCGCCCGTGCCCGATTGCGTCGAGGGTTGAGTCGTCGTGCCAGTCCCGACGCCACTCGAGTCATTCGGAACCGAGGTCTGCGGCGTCGTGCCGGAGCCACCGACGCCACTCGAGTCATTCGGAACCGAGGTCTGCGGCGTCGTGCCGGAGCCACCGACGCTGCTCTGGTCATTCGGAACCGAAGTCTGCGGAGTCGTACCCGAACCACTGATGCCGCTCTGGTCATTCGGAACAGAGGTCTGAGGCGTCGTACCCGAGCCACCCGTACCGTCGACCTGTCCACTCACATCCGAGCCTCGCGGAGCCTCGGCGCCGTCGTTCCCCGAGCCGCCAGTAGCATCTTGTCCGCCCAGCGGAGCAGGGGCGGGCTGTGAGAGCGCGGACGTATTCGAGCCTCCGGGTTGATTCACCCGAGCATCGCCCGCCTCATCGCCCACATCACCCGAGCCGCCGACGCCCAGGTCCGTACCGGACACGGTCGAACCGGCGCTCTCCGTCTGCTCCGTACCGCTCCCGCCCGTGCCCTCCTGCACCTGCGCGGGGATGGGCACATAGGTCTGATATGTCTCGTCGACAGCGACCTCGCTCGGCGTCGCCGGAGCCGTCCCATCAGGGAGGGCGGGCGTCACCACATACCCGCTGTACGGCGTCGTCCCGTCCGCGGTGGGCTGCTGGATGACGTAGTTCGGGGGGAGCCACGCGCCATCCGCTTCCTCGGCGGCCTGCGCGTTCGCGTCACGCAGGGCCTCCGCGGCCGGGTCGCGGACGTTCGGGTCCATGGGAGAGGGGTAGGGCGTCTGGCTCTGTCCCTGAGCGACGCTCAACCCCGCGGCGAGGGCGATCCACAGGTTCATGTCGCCAGAGTGTTCACTGCTCGAATTCTCCGGCACCTCGGCGGCCCGCTCTCCCCTCGCTCGCATGCCCGACGTGCGACCACCCCGCCGCCCGCTGGGAAAGGTCGAAGGGCCGTGTCCCCACTCAGGAACCCGGCCCCTCGAATCCCTCCGCTGACCACCGCCTCAGATGCTGATGCGCAAGCCCGCGCCCAGCTCGAAGGTGGGGTAGTTGATGGTGATCGGCGGATTGGGTGGCTCGCCTTCGCCCGCCGGCGCACCAGGGAGCGTGAACCCGCCGAAGCGGAACTCGCCGCCCTTGTGGCCGTAGTGGACCGCGCCGTACGCCTCCACCGTCAGATAGCTCAGCGCGCGGTGGGTGACGTTGAGCCGGCTGATGTACGACTTGTCCGAGAGGTTGCTCAACGTGAACAGGTTGAACGACGTGCGCTCGAGCGAACCGGGGCGGTCCAGGAAGAGGTACGCGGAGCCGTAGTGGCGCCCCGTGTACAGCGGCTGGAAGGCCTGCTTGAAGAGCAGGAACGGATAGCCGAACGAGCTCGTGTAGCCCGTCGAGTTGTAGAAGTACTCCACGCCCAACACGGCGATGTCGTTCTCACCGTACGCGAAGCTGTAGTTCGCGCCAGTCGTCACCTGGGGCGTGAGACCCGAGGGGAAGTAGGCCTCGACGATGTCGGGATTGGCGAGCACATCCTCCGCCGTGGTCCCCGGAGGGACCCGGTACAGCGGCTGCTCCGTGCTCTTCTTCAGCGCCACCTCGCCATACACATCGATGGGCCCCAGCGCGGAGGACACATCGAGGCCGAAGCGGGGCTTGCGCCCCCGCTGGGCCACCGTGCTCAAGCCCACCTCCGCGGGCCCCAGCACCACCTCGGCGCGCAGCGCGCCACCGATGCGGCTCAGGCTGTTGACGGGCTCGGACACCCCCGCGCGAGGCACGCCGCCGGTGTTGTCCGTGAGCACGCCCGTGTCGGTGCCCAGGTCATCCATCACCGCGAGCGCATAGAAGTTCCAGCCCCGAGCCTCCCAGGGGACATGGACCTTCAGCATCGACACACCGGTGCGCAGGTCGACGAAGGCCAGCGGGTTGCGCCGCTGGGGGGACAGGAAGTCGGTGGCGTTCCAGATCTGCCCCGTGCCCCACTTCACGTGCTGCTTGCCGACGGTGAGGAACACCGTCCGCTCGATGTCGAAGCGCAGCCAGGCCTGGTCCAGGAGGACGCGAGGATTCGCCAGGGCGCCCGCGGTCCCCGACTGCGTGGACACGGTGGGGTCGTAGCTCAACCGGCCCACCACGAAGCCCCGCAGGCGGTCCATGGGCCGCGCGTCGAAGTACCCGTCCACCAGCGTGGGCGCGGAGAACGCCGTGTCGCCGAAGGACGTGCCCTGCGTCGCGGCCGCGAAGCCGCGCAGGTAGAACTGTCCGCCAATCTTCAGCGGATCATCCACCGCCTCCTCGGAGTCGAACGCGCTGCGCGTCGCCGGCCCCGAAAGCGAGCGCGAGTCCCGGTCTCCAGGCTCCGGCGGCGCCTCCGTCAGCGGCCGCTGTCGCTCGGTCGCATCGCCCGTGTTGCTGGCATCCGCGTCCGCCGAGGGCTCCGAGTCCCCGCCGAACAGGGCATCCTCGCTCGGACGCTCCGATGACGGAGCCTCCGGGGGCGGCGTCGAGGACGGGTCCGCCCTCGCGGGCGTGTCGTCCCCTCCGCCGAACAAGGCGTCGTCGTCCCGCTGCGCCGACTGGCCCAGCGCGGCGGGAGCAACGAGGGCCACGGACAGCGCCGTGGCCAGGGTGAGGGCGCGGGGGCTCATCGGCTCTTGCTCTCGAGCCAGGCCTTGGTGAAGAGGTTGGCCTCCAGCGAGCGCAGGTCCACCGACTTGATGAGGATGATGGTGGAGTTGGCCTTCTCCACCTCGTCGTAGATGCGGATCTCCTCGGGGAACCAGACGTCGGCGCCCTTGGACTCGCTGAAGATCTTCTTCCAGCGCGGGTAGAGCGCGGTGCGCATCAGCCGGCCGGACAACGCGTACTCCTCGCGCTTGAGGATGTTGGTGGAGTCCTTGTCCACCCACAGCTTCACGACGGGGTAGGCCACGTCGACGTTGGGCTTCACCTTGAGCGACAGCTTGTGCGCCGTGTACTTGCCCAGCTTGGCCTCGCCCTCGTACGTCGGGTCGAACTCCTCGGCCAGGCGGGACTCGTCGAAGTCGGCGCGGCGGCTGTCGGTGCCGGCGATGCGTTCGCGCTCCGTGCGACGCTCCCACTTGCCCACGTTGGGGTCGTAGCTCCAGAGGTTCTTGTCCATGCGGAGGTAGCCCTTGCCGGCCTCCGTCTTGGGCTTGCTGAAGAGGATCATCAGCTTGTCGTCCGCGTCGCGTCGGTACACGAACGCCTCGCGCACGTTGTCCGTCTTGTCCTTCTCCTTCTGCTCCAGGTAGATGAGCGCCTTGTAGTCGCCACCATTGCGCTGGCGATCATCGATGGTCGCCAGCATCTGCGTCATGACGGCCGGCTCCAGGGCCAGGGCCACGGGCGCGGACAGCAGGGCCGCGGTGACGACCGCGGCGGACAGCAGGCTCTTGAGGCTCATGGAAATCACCCGATGTGGTGCATCGCCGTCACCGGCTTGAGCCGCGCGGCGAGGAAGGAGGGAATCAACGAGATGAGCGTGGTGCAGGTCGTGATGAACACCATGGCGCCCACCACCGCGCCCGCGTCCACCACCAGGTTCAGCCGCTCGGACATGATGAACATCGCCACCACCTCGGGGACGCTCACGTTCGCGGCCGTCACCCCCAGGCACACCGCGAGGCCCAGCAGCGCCCCCACCAGCGTGCCCAGCGCCCCGAGCGTCATCGCCTCGAAGAGGAACATCGCGACCACGCGCGTCCTCTGCATGCCAATCGCGCGCAGCGTGCCAATCTCGCGAGTGCGCTCGCGGATGGCGATCCACAGCGTGTTCATGATGCCCACGCCGATGATGACCAGCAGCACGAAGATGAGCACGCCCGTCAGCCCGTTGAGCGCCGTGAGCGTCCAGGTGATGAAGGACAGCTCGTCCTCCCAGTTGGTGATGTCCAGCTTCTGGCCCGTCCACGCCTCGCGGTTGACGACGTCGAACTTGAACCAGAACGCGCGCGGGTCATTGTCCATCAGGGTGAAGCCGGCCTTGGCCAGCACGTCGCGCAGCCGCGCCTGGACCTGCGGCACCTGCGAGACGTCCTTCAGGTACAGGTAGAGCGCGCCGGTGGTGTCCTCGCGCAGCTGGTACAGCGAGCGCAGGGTGGAGGCTTCGACGTAGATGTTGAAGTCGCTCATCATGCCCATGTCACCGGCGATGGCCGCCACGCGCACGTCCACCGTGTTGTTGGTGCCGCGCATGGTGGGCGCGGAGATGGTGATGGTGTCGCCCACCTTCACCTCCAGCCGCCTGGCCTGCTTCTCGAACAGCAGCGCCGTGCCGGACTCCGACAGCCCGTCGAGCGAGCCCTCGCGAATCTGGAGGACCTTGTGGAGGCCCGGCTCGTTCTTCACGTCGACGCCGCCGATACCCACCTGCATGGAGCTCTTCTCGCTGACGATCTTGGCCCAGCCGCGCCCGCGCTGGACGGCGTAGTCGAGCTCCGGAATCTCCTTCCGGACCAGCTCCATGACCTTCGGGTAGGACGTCACCACGGGCGCGGCCTGGCCGGCGGTGACCTTGTAGAAGCCGCCCACGTTGACGTGGCCGGTGGACAGGATGGTGGCCGAGCGCAGCAGCGTCTCCTTCATGCCCGTGGACAGGCCCATGAGGATGACGAGCAGCGCGGTGACCCCCGCGATGGCCCCGCCGAGCAGCAGCGTGCGCCGCCGGTGGGTGCCCAGGTTTCGGAATGCGATGAGGAAGAGCTGGAACATGGGTCACTCGTCCGTCTGCATCGCCTGGAGGGGCGACACGCGCGTCGCGAGGAACGCGGGGTAGAGGGTGGAGATGGCGGAGACCAACAGGACGATGACGAACGCCGCGACGAGGTTGCCGGCGCTCAACGTCGGGTAGAGGCGGGGACCGGAGAAGAAGAAGTACAGCGCCTCGTTGCCGGCGGGGATGCCCGCGCTGCCCAGCGCGCTCATGATGCCGCTGCCCACCAGCGCCCCGCCCAGGCCGAACACCGCCCCGAGCAGCACCGTCTCGATGAGCACCATGCTCAGGACGAAGGAGCGCTGCGCGCCGATGGCCCGCATCGTCCCCACCTCGCGCACCCGCTGCAGCGTCGCCATCATCATCGCGTTGTTGATGATGACCAGCGCCACCACGAAGATGATGAACACCGCGAAGTACAGCACCAGCTTCGCCATCAGCACGAACTGGCCGATGATGCCCGCGGCCTGCTGCCAGGACACCACGCGCAGCTTGAGCCCCGCGGCCTGGGTCGACTCGCGCAGCTCCTCCATCGTCCGGTCCAGCTGCTCCGGGTCCTTCAGGATGACCGCCGCGCTGAGCGCCTCGCCCTGTTCGATCTCCTGCTGCGAGTAGACGCGCGCCACCAGGTCCTCGCGGGCCAGCGCGCCCAGCCCGCCCTCGAACACCTTGGACTCCTCGATGAGCCCGGGCGTGGCGTCCGCCACCAGCGTGTTGCCGCTGTCCTCGCCGAAGAGCGCCTCCTCCGCGCTGCCCCGGTCCAGCTCCTTCAGGCCGCTGCCCTTCTGCAGCTCGGTGATCTCCGCCTTCCGCTCCGGGCTCAGGTAGCCGTAGAGGTCGCGGAAGGTCATCAGGTCCATCAGGTTGATGGCGCCCGCCATGAAGGACTTCTCCAGGCCCTTGAACTGGTAGGTGCCGTAGACCTTCACGTTGATGCTCTGCACGTAGCCGGTGCGGGTGAAGGCGGTGATGGTGAGCGAGTCCCCCATGCGCAGCCGGTACAAGTCCAGCAGCGGCGCCAGCTCCGCGTAGAACTGCTGGTAGCGCGTGTCGAAGTTGTCGTCGGTGGTGGTGAAGAACTCGGACAGGAGCTTCTCCAGCGACGGCTCCTGGCTGCCGAGCACCTTCTGCAGCCGCTCCACCGCCTGGCGCGTCTTCACCGGGTCCAGCTGGAAGAGGATTTCACGCGTCTGGGTCTGGTTCTCCTTCACCCAGCGCTGCAGGGTCGGGTCGGTGTCGATGCGCTTCTGGTTGAGGTCCCGCTCCTGCTTGATGTTGTCCAGGCGCAGCGCGGACTTCAGCTTGAGGAAGTTCTCGTAGAAGAACTTGGACATCAGCATTCCGCGCTTGCCCGCGGGCACCGGCTGTCCGTCCACGACCTCCATGCGGTCGAACGACTTCTGGAACGCGTCCAGGTCCGTTCCCACGTAGCGGAAGTCCAGCAGGTCGCCGTCCGGCAGCTGCGGGGCGATGCGGTTCTCCAGGAACTCGAGCGAGCCGAACGGGTCCTCCTCGAAGGTGTTCCAGAACGCGTCGGTGCGGGCACGCGCCAACGCCTCCACCTCCACGGGGTCCTGGGCGGCCTCGGTGAGCAGCTCGCGGCTCTTGGCCCGCTGCTCCTCCATCAGCGCCACCATCTGCCGCACGTGGCCCTTCACGCTGTCGATGTTCTCGCGAAGGGCAGGGGACTCACCCTCCGTCTGGCGCTTCTTGTACAGGTCGCGCAGCCGCGCGAGCGTCAGGTCCACCGTGTTGCCGGAGGTGATGAGCGCGCCGCTGGTGCCCATGGGCACCACCGTCTTCACGTTGGGGTGCTTCTCCAGCACGGGCTTGATGCGGCTGAAGTCGTCCACCACCGCCAGGTCCGGCTCGCCGCTCATGCCGCCGTACAGGCTCAGCTCGTCCTTGGAGTCATCCGAGTAGACCTGGATGTGGCCCGCGACGCTGCCGATGATGCTGCGGCTCATCGCGCTGTCCATGCTGTCGAGCAGCGCGCCGCCCACGACCACCAGCAGGGTGCCGAAGAAGATGATGCCGCCGATGAGGATGTTGATCTTGCTGGTGAACAGGTTGCGCAACGCCACCTGCAGCAGCAACCGGAGCTGCCCCATGTCAGTGACCCTCCGCGCCCGCGGCCATGGCCCGCTTCGCCTCGGCGGGGGTGAGCCGGTCGAGGATCTTCCCGTCCGCCAGGCGCACCACCGCGTTGGCGTGGTTCATCACCTTGGCGTCGTGCGTGGAGAAGATGAAGGTGGTGCCCTCCTTCTGGTTGAGCTCCTTCATCAGGTCGATGATGTGCTGGCCCGTCACCGAGTCCAGGTTCGCCGTGGGCTCGTCGGCGAGCACCAGCTGCGGCCGGGTGACGAGCGCGCGCGCCACCGCCACGCGCTGACGCTGGCCGCCGGACAGCTCGTTGGGGCGGTGCTTCGCATGGTCGGCCAGGCCCACCTGCTCGAGCAGCTGCATCACCCGCTCCTTGCGCTGGTTCTTGTCCAGCTTGCGCTGCAGGAGCAGCGGGAACTCCACGTTCTGGAAGACGCTGAGCACCGACACCAGGTTGAACGACTGGAAGATGAAGCCGATGGTGTGCAGGCGCAGGTGGGTGAGCTGACGCTCACTCAACTGCTTGGTGTCCTGACCCGCGACGCTCACCACGCCCGAGGTGGCGGTGTCCACGCAGCCGATGAGGTTGAGCAGCGTCGTCTTGCCGCTGCCGGACGGGCCGGCGATGGAGATGAACTCCCCGGGGTGCACCAGCAGGTCCACGCCCCTCAACGCGGGGACCACCACCTTGCCCAGGGTGTAGTCCTTGGTCACCTGGGTGATGGAGACGATGGGAGACTGCGCGACAGCGCCATTCATGCGGTGCGTCCTTTCGAAGCCTTGGAAGTGCGGGGTGTGGGGCGGGCGGCGCGCGAGGCTCGCCACCGCTCGGCGATACCGGCCATCTCGGCCAGGTAGAAGTCACAGAAGTCCGCCGCCTCGCGCAGGTGGTGCTTGTTCGCGAGCTGCGGCACGGAGAGGGCTTCCTGGCACACGCGGACGAACGCCTTGACGCTGTCCTCGGCGGTGCGGAGCCGGCTCTCCCAGCCATTGCTGTTGACGACGTAGTAGTGCTGCCGGTCTCCCGGCACGCTGACGGGCTCCACCAGTCCAATCGCCATGCTGGCGCGGATGTTGGTGGACACGGAGGCCGCGCTCACCTTGAGCACGCGCGCGAGCTGCTGCAGCGACAAGGGCTCGTCCGTCAGCATCAGCAGCGCGTGGATGCGCCCGCCGATGCGCGTGCCGCCCTGCCGCTCGAAGTACAGCCCCATCGATTCGATGAAGCGCTGCTCCGCGGCGCCCAGCTCCTTCATGCACGGCCTCCGTCCCACCCGCGTGGGGGCCGCGCGCGACGCGCTTCCGCCGGGGCCCAGGGGGGTGTCCGGCATCTAGTTCGTTCAGACCATTCAGTCAATACTGAATGAAGTGAATGGGTCGCCCCGAGGCGTCAGGTGGGGCGGGTGAAGCGAAGGCCCACGGCCGTGAGTGGCCGTGGGCCTTGGCTTCCCTCTGGGAAGAGGGCGTCACGCGGGCGTGGGCCCGGGGGCGCTAGTACGTGTCGGGGCTGGTGCTCTTGTCACCGCTGGTGTCGCCACCCAGGTCCCGGTTCTTGCTGGAGTCCATGCCGGAGCCGCCGGTGCCCGGCTCATCCAGGGTGCCGCCCGTGTCCAGGGTGCCGTCGTCCTGCGGCTGCGTGCCCTGGTTGATGGAGGAGTCCGGCGTCATGACGTCCGTGCCCGCGCCGCCGGTGCCCGACAGCGAGATGCTCTTGGCCATGTTCTTGGTCTCCTTCACCTCGAAGCTGGCGCGGATCTCCTGGCCCTCCTTGAGGTCCTTGGCCTTCTTCAGGGTCGGGTCGGTGAACATGGTGCTCTTGTCGATGTCCAGCGGCACCACCGCGCCCTGCGCGTCCTGCACGAAGACCTTGCTGCTCTCGGTCTTCACCACCTTGCCGCTCAGCTCCTTCTGGCCCATGGCGTTGGAGTCCATGGTGGACCCCGAGCCGCCCACGGAGCTGCCGGGCTGCATCGTGCTGTCCTGGGGCATGCTGGTGCTACCTGAGGTTCCCGAGCCGCCCTGCGCCGAGGTGTCCGTCTGGGGCTTGTTCTTGTCGTCGCCCGCCAGGGCCGTACCGGACCCGACCAGCGTCAGCGCCGCGAAAATCCCGATCAGCTTCTTCATGGGAGAGTCTCCTGTGTGAGTGCGACGGGGGGCGTTGTGTGGTGCGTCCTCCCCCGCTGTTCCAAAAGCTAGGTGCGGATGTGGAAGGGGACAGGGTTGGGG